>JBJESC010000175.1:0-3425 GCA_051882615.1 Oscillospiraceae bacterium | reverse complement strand
TTGGACTAGCGCCGCGCAAATCCACACTCCCATCCACATTCCAACGGCTACGCGCCTTCTTTTGTTGGGCTTTTTGCGGCACGCGAAGATTACCACCAGCGTACTGATGATGTGACACAGCGCGAAGACATAGACGGTTATTACCGCAGGACCGTAGGTATAGACTTCGCTTTCGGTTCTGTGAATGTAAATGGGAAGAAAAGCGATTATAATGCCCTGAATAAGCGACGCCAGATAAAGAAGTCCCGTTGTCCGTCTGTGTCTCTTTTCATCGAATAGGTCTGACAAAACGTAATTCAGTGCGGTGGCTGCTTCCCACACCAGCGACAGTATATACAGTTTGCATACCGCGATAACAAGTATGTTCGGAAGCTGTTCCTTGAATTCTATCGCAATAACCGACAGAATATCCAGAGAAATGCTGATTATTGAGATGTACAGCGTTCTGCGGAACAGCATATCCGTATAGAGCTGCAAAGACCTGTTGCTCTTATAAAAGATATACAACAGCGCCAGAATAATCAATCCAAATGCCTGAATCTGTATGTTCATCTTGTTTCTCCAAGTATCTTGTTGTGCGCTTGTCCCGTAACTGTTCTTTCTTTGGGCGGGCAGCGGTTGGCGTTAATCTCAAAAAACTATACAACTATGTATATTATACTTCTTCTAAGGGGAAAAAGCAATAGGTATCGGGAAAAATTTCCTGTGTTAGTGGCAAAATATACAGATTAGCGGGGGAATAGGAGCTTTTCTCTTGACAAAAGGAGGAAACTGTTGTAAAATAAACATAAGTGTGAACGCATTTGCGTTTAAATTTTTCCGAAAAGGACTGAGTTTATTGCCGATAAAAATTCCCGACGGATTGCCTGCGCAGGGCGTCCTTGAAAACGAGCATATATTCGTTATGACGGAGTACCGTGCGCTTCATCAGGATATTCGACCGCTTCAGATAGGCGTTCTGAATCTTATGCCTACCAAAATCACAACGGAGACGCAGATTTTGCGCTGCCTCTCCAACACCCCGCTCCAGATTGAGGTGGAGTTTGTGGGAACTTCTACATATACGGGAAAGAACACCCCGCAGGAGCATTTGTTTGAGTTCTACAAGACGTTTGACGACATCAGAAACCGCAATTTTGACGGTTTTATCATCACGGGTGCGCCTGTGGAGCTGATGGATTTTGAGAAAGTGGACTATTGGGACGAGCTGTGCGAGATTATGGACTGGACGACTACTCACGTTCATTCCACGCTGCATATATGCTGGGGCGCTCAGGCGGCGCTGTACCACCACTACGGAATTCCCAAGCACATCCTTCCCGAGAAGATGTCGGGAGTGTTTGAACACAGACTGCTCACCCCGAAATCCAGACTGTTCCACGGCTTTGACGGAGTGTTTAATGCGCCGCACTCGCGCAATACCGAAACCCGTGCGGAGGACATTCTTAAAGTCCCCGAGCTGAAATTGATGGCTGTTTCCGACGAGGCGGGAGTATATGCGGTCTGCAACCAGAGCGGAAGCCGCTTCTTCATCACAGGACATTCGGAGTACGATCCCGAAACGCTCGATACCGAATACCGCCGCGACCTCGCAAAGGGAATTAACCCGAATATCCCTAAGCACTACTACCCCGACGATAATCCCTCAAATCCGCCCGTGCTGAGTTGGCGCGCACATTCCACGCTGCTTTTCACAAATTGGCTGAACTATTTTGTTTATCAAACCACGCCATTTGATATTTCGGGTAAAATATAACAAATTCACAGTTGTTGTTTTGTGCATATTGGGGAAAAACTTTGTGGATTGTTGCAAAAAAATCCGCTTGGTGGTATAATAAAATCAGATAAATATACAAACAGCGCTCTGCTTTGCTGAGCGGCTGGTTACATCATTCCAAAATGATAGGGGGGCTGCGTTATGGCTGAAGAGATGGTAGTTCATTCGCAGATTCAGATTTCGATTAATCCAAATAACTCTACTGCATTCGTGTCGTTTACCAAGCCCTCGGGCGGCGGACTTGACGTGACCGTTCAGCAGATTATGGACGCATTGGAGGACAGATATATCTGTCACGGCGTTCTGGAAAACGACATCAAAAAAGCTGTGGAGGAAAAGCGCTACGACGAGAATATATGCGTTGCACAGTGGGATCCTCCCGTTGACGGCGTTGACGGAACGATTAAGTATTTCTACAAGACGGATCAGGCGGTAAGACCTGTGGAGAACGAGCAGGGCGAGGTAGATTACAAAAACCTCGGTCTGGTGCGGAACATCACGGCGGGCACTCCTATTGCCGAGATTACTTTCCCGACAGAGGGCGAACCCGGAACGGATATTATGGGAAAACCCGTTCCCCAGAAGCAGGGAACTCCCGCGAATTACACCGTGGGCGCGGGTACAACGCTTGTCAACGATGACACGCAGATTGTGGCGGCGGTGGACGGAAACCTTGTGTATAAGAACAACTCGTTCTGCGTTGAAGAGACGCTTCTTATAAACGGCGATGTTGAGGTTGCAACGGGCAATATTGACTTTATCGGCGATGTTGTTGTAAAGGGCAGCGTTTTTGAGGGCTTCCGCGTGTCCTCCAAACGTAATATCACCGTAAACGGAACGGCTACCGACGCTGAGCTTTCGGCGGGCGGAAATATCTCCGTTAAGATTGGCGCTATTAACTCCACCATTACCTGCAAAGGCGATTTGAAGCTCGGCTTCTGCGAGAATACGACTATCGAGTGCGATGGCACGGTTGACAGCGCTTCGTTTGTCGGCGGAGAGGTTTTTGCGGGGCAAAAAATCATCGCTTCTGGCAAGGGCGTTATGATGGGCGGAAAGTACACCGCGCTGGACGGAGTCGAGGCTTCGGTTATCGGCTCGGAGAAGTACGCCAAGACCGAGATTACGCTGGGCAACAACGCCGTTCTTTCCAAGGAGCGCGATACTCTCGAAAAGTCGATTGCTCAGATGGAGGACAAGGTGGACCAGCTGGGCAAGGTGCTGACAACGCTTACCGAGCTCCAGAAGAAGGCAAAGCTTCCTCCCGAGCGCGAGCAGATGAAGGCAGAGGCGCTCCGCAGCCGACTGAAGCTTCAGCAGGAAATCAAGAAAGCGACCAAGCGCATTGAGGAAATCGAGGACGCGCTGAAGCTCACTCAGAACCTCTCGGTTGTCTGCAAGCGCATGATGTATCCCGGCGTTACGCTAAGAATAAACAACTGTATCCTCAGCGTAAACGCTGTTCAGAACCGTGTCCGCGCGACTGTTGACGGCGGTGAGATAGTATTCCGCCCCGTATAACGAAACTACATACAGTACTCCAAGGACAGGCAATTCGCCTGTCCTTTCAGGCTGTCGATAAAGGCACATCTACTTCGTCAAGCCCCTGTTGGCAGCCACAAAGGCTAGCCAACAAGGGCTTTCCTCG
>JBJESC010000174.1:0-14544 GCA_051882615.1 Oscillospiraceae bacterium | reverse complement strand
TGTACGACGAAATAAAGGACAATCCGAACGTACTCGGTTTTGTTGATATAGGACAAATGGCGGACGATAAAATGACCGCAGACGTGAAAGCGGCATATGACGCGGCAATCGCAGACGGAGAAACAGCGGCACGCGCTGCTGCGAACGCAAAGGCGGATGAAATGATGGCGTGGTGGAAGGACTATAACCACTATTACACTACATTTTCAAATTATATCCTACCCAACATAACATCCGAGGTCGCAAAGTTAATAAAAACTATAAATAATTGAGAGGAGAGAGAAAAATGAGGAAAAAGCTGAGTATGCTTTGCTCGCTTATGCTGACGGCTCAAATGATATTGTCGCTGATAGTTACGCCGGTATTTGCCGAGGACGAGGTTTATACCGTTCCCGAGTCGGCGCATCAGACATACAATATGAATTTGGACTGGAAATTCTATGATGCCGGAACAGATGCGGAAATCTGGACGGCTATGTCGACGGCGGACAAAAACGGCAAAAAGTTTTATGAAAAGGACTATGACGACAGCGAATGGGAGAGTGTGAGTATTCCCCACGCTCCCGCCGGACTTACGGCATTCAAGAACAATATAACCGATGGATCGGGAAGCTATCTTCGCGACGTGCTGCTTTACAGAAAGACGTTTACCGTTCCCACAAGTGCGACAGGCAAGGTGTTTTTCGAGCTTGAGGGTATACGTCAGGCGGCATATGTGTGGGTAAACGGAGAGGCGGTCGGCTATTACGAAGCAGGCATTACCGCGATGGGCTTTGACATAACGAAATACATAACGCCCGGCGAAACTGCGGTTATAGCAATACTGAACGACGGCACACTTGCGAGAAATACAACAGGCAGAATACCGTTTGAAACAGTCCCCGGAGAAAAGTGGGGCAGCAGCTATACGCCCGATAACTATAAAACAATCGTAGGAAACGGCGCGGCATTTCAGTGGAACACGACCGATTTTAACGAGGCACAGATTGGTCTTGTGTACGACGCGTATCTGCACGTAACGAGCGATGTTTACCAGACGTTTCCGCTCTATAATAATTTGAAAACAACAGGCAATTACATATATGCGGACAACTTCAATATCCGCGCGAAAAAGGCGACGCTTAACGTAAAAGCGGAAATCAGAAACGAAAGCGCGGCGGACGGCAGCTACACGCTTGAGGTTGCGGTAGTAGACCACAAGGGCAAGCTTAAATATAATTTCACAAGCCAAAGCGTTGAGGTCAAAAAAGCGTCCGACGCGGGTGTTGTATATGAAACAGCGGTGGAGAGCGAGGTATACGGCGACGCAGCCGGCAACGGCGTAGGACTAACAAAGGTAAACACGCCGGACGTTACATATATAACGGCAAGCTATGACGCATCGGACGTGCGTTTCTGGTCAACGGACGACCCGTATTTATACACGGTTTACACTATACTTAGAGACTCAAATGGAAACGCTGTTGATGTTCAGAAAAAGGATACGGGCTTCCGCAAAGTCAGCTATGACAAGGACAACGGCGTACTCATAAACGACAAAGCCGTATGGCTTACGGGCTATGCGCAGCGTTCGACAAATGAATGGGCGGTTATCGGTATCGCTCCCGACTGGCTTCAGGATTACGATATGGCTCTGCTTAAAGAAAATAATGCGAACTTTATTCGCTGGATGCATGTTGCGCCGAAGCCCGCCGAGGTGCGTTCGTCGGACAAATACGGTGTAGCAATAGCGTGTCCCGCCGGGGATAAGGAGGGTACCGCGCCGGACGGCAGACAGTGGTCGCAGCGAACAGAGGCTATGCGCGACGCTATGATTTACTACAGAAACAGTCCGTCGGTGCTTTTCTGGGAAACTGGCAACAGTCCTATGGGAACGCAGGCGAAAGCGGAGGAAATGGCTAATCTGCGTGATACAATAGACCCAAAGGGTATGCGCTTTATCGGCGCGCGTTCGACCGAAAGTGCAAATGAACTCAATTATGATTATAACTACGCCGGTACCATGTGCGCCGGCCCGGAAACCGCGCCGAGTGCTATGGCTCAAAACGGTAAATACGGACCGATAATGGAAACGGAATACGCGCGCGATGAAGCACCGCGCCGCGTTTGGGATGACTATTCGCCGCCCGACTACGATTATGTAAACAAGTACATATCAAGCGGCGGCAAGGAGGACGGATATGACGTATGGGATCATACACAGGAGAGCATAACCGTTGCGAATGTCAAGGACTACGGCTCGAATTTTTACGCAAACAGAGCTGGACAGGGCAAGAGTATGTATTCGGCGGCGGCTATGATGGTATGGTCGGACTCGAATATGCACGGCAGAAACAGCGGAACGGAAAATGACCGAACCTCGGGACGCGTTGACGCGGTACGTCAGACTAAGGAGATGTTCGAGGGTACGAAAACGGCGTTTTCAAGCGGTGCGGACGTACATATTATAGGTCACTGGAGCTATCCTGCCGTTTCGGACGATACATATAATTATTTCCTTACGACCGACGCGGCGACAGCCAAAGGTCAGACATATCAGGCGTATACAACAGAGAAAGCCAAGCGCGACCCGACAAAGAAAACCGTTTATGCAATCGGAAGCGCACAGGTAAAGAAAATCGAACTTTACAGAGTTGATGGAAATACCGAAACGCTCATAGGAACAGATGACACGGCGGATTCGGGATTCGTATATCAGTTTGACAATATAGACGTTACCAAAGGCGACGCGGTTATCGCGAAAGCGTACAACGCGCGCGGAGAACTCATAACGACAGATGAGATACAGCGAACCTACGACGCGGCGGGAATTACGCTTGAGGCTGTTACCTCGCCCGATGGCTGGAGAGCGGACGGCTCGGATATAGCGTATATTGACGTTAAAGTAGTGGATAAGAATGGCAATGTATGCGCACTCAATTACGATAAAATAGAATTTGAATATTCGGGCGACGGTGTGTATTTGGGCGGCTATAATTCCGGTATGGGTACAAACTGTTTCCAGAATACCGCTGCGTCAGAGGGCATATCGCACTATTTCGGCGGAGTGAAGGACGGTATTTCGACAATAGGCAAGAATTATGTGTACGCCGAAAACGGTACAAACAGAATATTTGTGCGCTCAACAAGAACAGCAGGAGAATTTACGCTCACGGCAAAAATGGGCAACATTACATCAGAGCCTGTAAAAATTACGTCAAAATCCGTAAGCAACGAAAATGGTCTTACAACGCTTATGCAGTCGGGCATTACTCCCGAGGTCGGTGAACCGCCCGCGGAAAATACGGTCACAGCGTTAAAACCACTTATGCTTGCAAAAAAGGATATTGACTGGTCGAAGGTAAAGATTGAAAAAGAAATTGATACAAATGTCTATTACATCATAAAGGTAAACGACGAGGAGTTGACAGTTGCAGATGCGGCGAGAGCAAGACTTGGGACAATGAACAAGGTATTTGGACCGATTTTACCGATACTTGACAAGATAGGTTATCAGTACAACTATGACGAAGCTTCAAGGACGTTGTCTTTTGCTAACGGTTCAAATAATTATGTTGTTACGGTAGGCTCAAACGAGATTGTTATAAACGGCACGGACAGAACCGAGATTATTCAGGAGCCGCAGATTATAGGCGATACGCTGTTTGTATCACTCGCGGCGGTGCTTTCTTACGCGGGAGTCGGCGTTACACAGGACGATGAGAATAAGGTTGTAAATATAAAGTACAATGCGAACTAAAGGGGGCGAGTGAAAATGAGAAAAATATTATCAGCAATTCTTTCGGTGACAATACTGGTGGGCTGTATATCGCTTCCCGTGTTCGCGGATTATACGGCAGCTGAGTATGATGCTGAGCTTTTAAGTGAAACATATGACAGCGGTACAAAAACAAACTCAATAGACAATTCCTCCGCACTTTATGCCGAGGATAAAACTGCGATATTTACATTGTCGGACAATACAACGCTTACAAAGGAGTTTTTCCTATCGTTTGACTTTTGCTTTTACACCGACAGTGATGACGCGGTAAACGGCGTTATCAGTATTGACCAAAAAAAGAGCAACGGCGACACAAATAAGCAAGGACCACTGTTTTCATACAGCAACGGACAGCTCCGCACGCAGACAGGCAGTGACAAATATGCAAATTTGGGCGAAATATCGCCCGACACTTGGTACACGGCGGAATTAGAGGGTAAAATGGTCGTGACAAGCGCGAAAACGGCGTTCAGGCTATATAAGCACGAGAACGGCGATAAAACGCTTGTAAATCAAACGGACGCGCTTGATATGCGTCAGTTCTACGCGGGCAGCGGCAACGGCAATCCCGACAGAATGTTCGCTCAGGGCGGCGTCGGAATTGATAATGTAAAGCTTATTCAGGAATATCCCGACACAATAACAATAATGCCCGAAAGTGAGCAAATCAACGCGGGACAAAGCACCGCGCTTGATTACACGATGACAAGAGCAGGCACGGAAACGACTAAATATTCTGTAGCGTGGTCGGTATATGATGAAACAAATACAACAGAGATTACCGACGGCAGTATTAAGATTGAGAACGGCGCCCTAATCTCCCAAATGAGCAATACTGACCTAACAGTGACAATACATGCGACGGCGGTTCTGGGAGAAAAAACGCTTATCGGCACGCTGCCGTACACAATCAAGGGCGTGTCAACGCAAGACGAGAAGTTTGACGAAATCACTATTGTGGGTGACGACGAGGTTAAAGCCGGAACATCAACACAATATGCCTTTACCGCAAAGAAAAATGGATCTGACGTTACCGACACGATAACAAATGATGATGTGGAATGGTCTGTATATAATGCGGCGAACCTCAAGATTAACGGAAACAAGGGGATAACGGTTGAGAATGGCACACTTACAATCGACGGCGGCGTAATCGCGCAAGACATAACGCTTAGAGCGTCTACTCCGAACGGGGCGGTGTACGGCTCAAAAACCGTAAGCATTGGATTTTCGGATGCGCAGACAGAAACGATACTTGGATATAACGCATGCGAGGAAACGCTTACGGGAACCAAAACAGTTGTTTCAATAGATGGCTCAAACGCATATCAGGTCGGAGACGCGGCGTTAAGACCGGAAACAATGACCTTTAGTGCGAGCACGGAATATGTTTTGACCGAACTTGACGTTAAGTTTGCAGAGGAGGATTCGGGCTTTACGCTGTCGAACACGAGCAGCAATATGAATACGGGTATAAGACGGCATAACGGCAAAATCAGCGTTCAGACTGCGTCAAGTTCATATACGGATTTAATGGATGCGGACGCGGATTCGTGGTATCATTTTGAGATTGTGTACTCACAGGCACAGAATAACGCATCAGTAAATATTTACAAATATAATGGATACGGCACACTTGGCGAACGAAATACCTTTGCTGACGTGAACACGAGAAACAACAAAGCGTATAATGTGCTGTATCTTGAAAAAAACACCTGTATTGATAACGTAAAGGTATCGGTGCCTATCGCTGATTCTGTCACGCTTACTTCGTCCTCAAATACGGCAGCAATTGGCGGAACGGTGCAGATAACGGCGGAAGCGTCAAGACTCGGACTTGATCTTATTAATTTTTCGGGACTTGAATGGTCGGTGCTTGACAGCGATAATATGCCTATTATTGACGGCACGGTAACAATCAGCACCACGGGACTTTTAAAGGTCAGCTCGTCCGCGTCTGCGCAGACAGTAAAGGTACAGGTCAAATCAGGCAGCTATACAGTGTCGACTGATATTGAAATTATACAAAGCGACATTTTTACGGTAAACAATATCGGCATAAACGAGGAGGGTACAAAAATAGTAAAGCTGTATGTGGAAAAGATGCTCGACTATGATGACGATATGGTAATTCTTCTCGCATTTTATAATTCGGACGGGATACTCACAGCAGTGCACACATTCAGCGGCTACGGAAGCAATTATCAGTTCGGTGAAAACGAAATAACGGTGGATTGGGAAATTCCGTCTGACTTTAATCCCGAAAAGGACAAGGTAACTTCATTTATATGGTCAAGCCTTTAAAATTATATATCAGTAAAAATTTGGCGTAGAAAAATGTAATCATCGGAATTTTTGAACGGCAGAAGTTATTTGGAAATGATACAATATATACAGAAGATTAGGTTTATACCGAGGGAACAGGCAACTGTTCCTTCGGCTGAACGTTTAATTTCAGAAAAAATCTCTTTACTTTAAACAAAAAAGAATCCTCTCTCTCTTTCTTTTTGATTAGCTATAAAATCAAGTAAAGGGATTCTTTGTGGAATTAAACGGAAAGAACATTATAAGATTAAGGAGGAACACTTATGTTTAATTTAAAACGCGCGGCAGCACTCACGCTGTCGCTTGCTATGCTTTTGCCGACCGTTCCTACGGCAGTAAGGGCAGAGGAAACAAATACATGGAAGTTCGATTTGGGGTACGCCGATTATGTCGAGGACGGCTATATCAAGGTAACGCCAGACATGAATTATTTCGATAATACAGTAGACGAACTTCAATTCGGTTTTCTCGGAATTACGGACAAGTCGTATTCCGAGAGCTACAAATATGACGGCTACACCGTTGCAAAGGGACAGAAAATAACGCTTAAAGCGGGCGGCACACAGAGCAGCGACTCGGCGAATAGCGACTACATAGCCGTACCATCCGCATCGGAATATCTGCCCGAGGGAGCGTCTTCTTATGAGGGACGCTATCCTATCCGTTTTGCCATGAAGGTAACGCCGAAAACGTATTACACGGTTAAGGCGACGTTGGCTAATTCAAGCGCAACCGAAAACGCGGTTATAAGCCTGCAATCGGAAAAACGTCATATTATCGACAATAATATTGAACTTGAACCAAATCAAACAAAGACATATACATTCAATGTTGATGTGGAGGATTACCGCTACAAGTCCGAAAAAACGGCTTACGAGGATGATATGCTTAACATTATTGTCGCGGGTAAAAATGCTGCGCTTGCTTCTCTGGAGGTTACAAAGCACGAGCAAGTGTCGGGCAAAATCAACGGCGCAGAAACGACTGTAAACGACGGCGTTACACTGTGGTGCTGCGACGATTCCACGGGCTGCGACCAAGTCGGCGCAGTGCCGTATTTCGAATTGCAAAATTACGCCGGAGTTTGTCAGGAGCTTTCAAAGTATGTGCCTGACAGTATCGCTGTGTCAAATCAGGGTGAGGGTGGTCTTGCGACAAATGATACTGCGCATTTGGCGCAGTGCTATCTGAAAGAGGGCGACTACCTCTATGTGCAGTACGGTCATAACGAAAACAGCGCGGAGGACTACAAGTCAAATCTTGAAAACTACTACACAACGGCTCACAAGGCGGGCGCGAAGCTGATAGTTGTAAGTCCTGTCGAAAGGCATAACACTTGGGACGAAACAAGCCAAATGTATAAATTCGGCTTCGGCAGTTATATTACCGCGGCAAAAGATTTTGTAGATACTAAAATAAGCAACGGTGCGACAGATATTGCGTTCGTTGACCTTAACACTGAATATATAGAATGGATGAATACAGAAATTGCGAGAATTAACGGCATTAACGAAAATATATCCAAGCAGGACGCGATTGAGTTTTATTACCGCAGCGTAAAGGGCAGCAAGGTTGACACAACCCATGTAAATGACGCGGGTGCGGATCAGGGTGCAATAGCGTTCTTTAAGGCGGCACAGAAGGTCTATGATGAGGGAAAAGACGCTGACGCTGGAACAAACGCAAAAATTCAGTCGGATGTTTTGGCGGGTCTTGTTACCAATTGGCATAGCGAAAGAACAGCGTACACGGTATCTGATGATGTGATACTTGCGGGAAAAGCACCGAACTCCTATTGGGATACTCCGGTAACGAACACGGTGCCGTATAAGTATGACATCGCCGTAACGGACGCGCAGACGGAGACGTCGGAAGAAAACGGAAAGACATTAAAGTCTGTTACCCTGCGCGTACAGAACGACCTCAATTCCTATGCGAAAGCTGTTGTGACGGTTACATCGGGGGAAGAAATAAAGAAATACTATTCGACAGGAGTTGTTGACAACACTGCCGATACAAAGGGAACGCTTAAAACCTTTACCGAATTTTCAAGCACGGACAGCAAGGAAGCCGAAACGGTGGCGGTTACAATCCCCGATGGCGCAATTTGCACGATTCAGGCATACGAAGCGGATTTAACCGATTGGACGGTAAACGAAAGTGCACCGTATTCAATCGTCTATACGGTAAAGAACGTAACAGGCACGGTTTTAACTGAGGACGGTGCGGATATTGCGGATTGGAGTAGCGGCGGCAGCGCGGGCAATAAAATTACAGCCGTAACAGATGAGGAAAATACCGACGCGCCGTATATGAATGTCACAAAAAGTAGCAGCGGCAGTAGCGCGTTCAAAAAGACCTTTGACACAAATATTACCGGCGGAATGGCGAATGTAAAGCTTAAAATGCGCTATAATTCGGGCTATGTAAGAATGTCAATCGCAAATGCGACGAACAGCGGTGCGACATATTTTATGAATTTAATAGATGCTCTTACGATTAACGACGGAAAAATAACGATAAACAACACACAGATAAACACAAACACCTCCGATACACCGAATATCGTTAATGCCGGCGACTGGTTTGATATTGACTGCATTATAGATTATGACAACGGCATAGCGAGCATTTCTGTCGCCGGAAGCAATTATGTGACGGTTGACGTGAGCGGACTGCAAAAGAATACCACAAGTATGCTGCCCGTTACCTGTTTCGGCTTTGAAACGCCGGACAGCAAGTCCGACAAGGGCTATGACTGCGACATAAAGGACATTTCAATTACTACGATAGAGAGAACGGACGCTCTTCCAAAGCAGGCAGTTACAGCAAAGGTGAACGATGCTCTTGCTGGAACGGTAACGATAAATGGAGAAGCGGCAGAGAGCGCGGAAATAACGCGCGGCGAAGCCGTAACGTTTAAGGCAATCCCGAACGAAGGTTACGAATTTGTAAACTGGACGGACGAAAGCGGCGCGGGAATAGGGACGGCGGAAACCTACGCGATTTCAAGATTATATGAGGGCGTTTCAATAACGGCGAACTTCAAATCCTCCTATGGCGAGGGCTACATGGTACAAAAAATCGCCGGACTTTCGGACGATTTCGAGGGTACAGCGGCAGACGGCACAACGCCGAGTAATATTTTCGGGGTAACGGAAAAATCAATTTTCGGAGATACAGTTTCAATTTCAGGTTCACATTCAATAGTGCCTACAAGCGATAAAAATAGTGCGAGTATTTACGGCAATGTTCTCGCGATAAGCGTTGGCTCAACAACGACATTAAACGCAAGTGTTGACGCAATAGAACTCAATGAGCGTCAGACGGCAAAAATCTCGCTCGAATCGGCGAACGGTTATCTTGGCAGCAACAGAGCAGGATATACTTTTAAAATACTCGATAGTTCCGATACGGAAATTGTCGGTTTTGATTATGAAAGCGCAAGCTGTAAAATAAACGCAGTCCGTATAGGAGGCACTGCGGTGACAACGGATATAAATGGAACAGCTTTTTCGGCTTTCAGCTTTAATCAGGCTAATGCTGTTGGAGACCGTGACTTTACAAAGCCGATTGATAGCATAGAAATAGAAATCGGCGGTGATAAAAATGTAATAATAAAGTTCAATCGTTACAGCAGCGGGAATCTTTCAACAACTTATACATATACGGGAACTCTTTCGGAAGGAAACACCGTTTCGCTTAAATCCGTACAGGTAACAAAATCAGCTTATAATTCAAGTAACAGAGACAGGTCGAGTGTTATTGACAACATCAAAACGCTGCTTGTAACTGCGCCTGAGACACACAAACTGACTGTTGAGGCAACGGATATAAAAGAAAATACGGAATTAAATCCGACAGTCACTTTGACCGATAGTAACGGAAACGAAATAACTGATGACTTTACCGCACTTTACGGCACATATACCTATAAAGCGGAGCTTGACGGCTATCATACCGCCGAGGGCAGGGTCTCAGTATATGACCAAGATGAAACGCTTACACTTGAAATGATACCGAATACATTGAGCGCGGTAAGAAGCATTGACGAAAAGGGAAGTGTGCTGAAAACGACCGTTGCTGACAGTGCGGAGGACACGGTTGTATATTATCCCGCAATTATACAGAGCGGAGATAAATATTACAAGACAACCGCGAACACAACTGCGCAGGATGACGGCAATAAATACAGCTACGGCAAATATTCCTCGTCGGCGGCAATATCCGACGTAGCTTATACCGAACTTTCAAACTGCGTTTATTATGCGGAAGCAGAGAATATTTTAACTGGTGTTACAAAGACCGGAACAAGCTTCTCACAGGGGAAATCGCGTCTTAATGTTGAAGGCGGTTTTAAAACCGATACGCTGCCTGCAGGAACATACGGAGTTTATGTAGGAGCCTATATGGATAGCAATGGCAACGCGCATGTATATGTAACTCCGCCCTCGGGGACAAAGAGTGACAGAGTAGTCAGCAAGAACAGTTACAGTGTAGTCGGAAGCGAATTTACCTTAGCGAACGAGGGGGCTTTTACGATAACGAATAACTGGTATGGAAATCTTCAATTCGACTATATCTATATTTTAGCCCTTACGCCGCAGGACGCACCTGAAATCGCAATTGATTACGAAAACGAAACTCTGACGGGCTTTGATACAGACGGAAGTTACACGATAGGAGGCAGTGCAATTACTCCGACAGACGGAAAACTTGCAATTGACGCGTCATATTTCGGCAAAACGCTTTCAATAGTGAAAAAGGGAGACGGCTCGACTACAGCCGACAGCGCGGTGAAGTCACTGGCAATACCCGCGCGTCCCAATATATCCTCACTTGCCATTGACAACAGCATGGAGCAGGTCACTGTTCCGACAGGCTATTACTACGGAACAACAAGTGACAGTTATGAGGATATTACAACAGTCGGCATGGGTGCGGGTGTTACGGTGGAACCAAGCGGAAATATCTATATTTATAAAGCCGCCGTAACCGAAGGTGATGAAAAATCGTTCAAGAGCGAAGTGCTGACATTAACCGCTCCTGTACGGGAAACAACTCCGAGTATAACTATTGATTACGAAAATGAAACGCTTTCAACAACAACGGATATTCAGTATTTGAACGGCTCAGATTGGACGGGTTGCACCGCTGGCATGGCGGCGACAGCGTTTGGCTGGAACGGTACGGCGGAAACAAAGGTTAAATTCCGCGCATCGGCAACAGATGATAATTATGCGAGCGAGAGCACGGAGGTGACAATTCCTGTGCGCCCGTCTGCACCCACGGACAGTGAAGTCGAAATTGACTCTCCGACCTCTATAAATGGCAAGGGTAGTATAACGGCAAAAATTGACGGTTTGGAATACAGTTTGACAGAAAACGGAACATATACCGCATTAACAAAAGACACTGCTGTGGATATTGACGGCGGCACGACGGTTTATGTCCGCAAGTCGGCGACGAGTACGGTGTTCAAGAGTGCAAGTAGTAGTGTAACAATTCCTACATACACAAAAAAGACGTTTACCATAACCTTTGACACGGATGGTGGCAGTTCGGTGGCAAGTCAGACGATAACCGAGGGCGAAAGGGCGACTATGCCCACAGAGCCGACAAAGACGGGATATAAGTTTGTAAAATGGCAAAAGGACAATACTGACTATGATTTTAATACGGCGGTTGAGAGCAATATCACGTTGACTGCTGTATGGGAAATCAATAAGTATAATATAATGCTTGCAGAGGGACTAACGGAGAAGGCGACAGTCGAGGTTTTGGGCGACAAAGTTACCGCGGGAGAGAATAACACATGGACAGCGGAGTACGGCTCGACATTCACGGTTACAATTACCGCTAAGGGCGAAAATGTATATACGGAAGATTCTGTTCAAGTATCGAATACAACAAAGAACGGAGAAAATTATACTGTCGGCACGGCGGATATGGTAATTTCCGCTTCATTCACGGATAAGACATACAGAGTTACAAAGTCCGTGTCTATCGAAAACGGTGATATTTCATTCAGCGGACTGACCGATGGCAAAGCAAAAGCGGGTACGACAATTACCGTAACGGCAACTCCGACCGACAATACATATAAGCTCACCGCTCTTACAGTAAGCTATACGGACACGGAAGTGAGAAATATTGATATTCTTTCCGAGAAGTCGTTCACCGTTCCGTCGGGCGTTGTGGGAGATATAACGGTAACGCCGACATTTGCGCGCAAGACTGTTGACCATATTATGATAACGCCCAAATCAACGCAGATTAAGCAGGGTACGAGTGGCAATTTTACAGCCGCGATTTACGCGGATGATAACACAGACCTTACGGATGTATACAAAGACAGCATTTCGTGGAGCATTGAAATAGCTAACAGCGGAACAAAGGAAACGGGTACGGCTATTACTCCCGATTCAACCGATAAAAACAAAGCAATGCTTGCGGTCGCATCGGCACAGTTGAAGGACAATGCGATTACCGTAAAAGCGACAATAGGAGAAAAAGTCGGAACGTCAACTGTCACAGTAACAGATGCAGATGTATACGCGATAACCATCGCGGACGCAGTCAAGGATTACGTTTCCACAGATCATAGTACCGCTGCGGCGAATACGACAATTACGATTTCACTAATTGAAAAGAACGGCTATCGCGTAAAAGACGGTACGCTGAAGGTTACAAAGTCGGGCAATACCGCAGTCACTGTAATAAACAACACATTCACAATGCCCACCGAGGCAGTTACAATCACGGCGGAACTTGAAAAAATAAACTATACGATTGAAACATCAGCTACAAACGGTACAATTACTGTGACGGACGGTAAGACAAGCGCGAATGTCAGTGATGAGATTAGATTCACGGTTTCGCCGTCAACAGGCTATCAGCTTAAAGATGCCAGCATTAAGGTAAACGACGGCGCGGTAAGTGTATCGGAGAGCGGCGGAACATACACGTTTACAATGCCGGCGGAGAATGTTACGATTACGGCAGAGTTTGAAGCGCAGACGTACACAGTCACATACAACAAAGACGACGGTACGATTGAAAATGAGAGCAATTATACAAGCTATACCTATGGCGTAGGGCTGACGTTGCCGACTCCGCTAAAGGACGGTTACACCTTTGACGGCTGGTATGATAATGAGTCTTGTACAGGTACGGCTGTAACTTTAATTTCCGATACTGATACAGGAAATAAAGCATACTATGCAAGATGGACGCAGAACGTACAGCCGCCGACAACCTATACCGTTATAATTACAGGCGGAAAGGGTATTGATAACGTCAAACTCGGTACAAAGGACGGTACAAAGAGCGGCAACACCTATACCTTTACGGATATTGAAGCAGGCGAATATATATTCGACGTAACATACACGACGGGTTACGAGAAAGCGGCGGATTCACCATCGGGCATCACGGTTTCGGCTGGAAAGCAGACGGAAACAATTTCGGCTCAAAAGAAGAAGTACACCGTAACCTTTAAGATTGAAGGTCAAGAAGATACTACGGTTCAGGTAGAACACGGTTCAACTGCCGAAAGACATGCCCCGCAGAGCCCAACAAAGGAAGGTTATCATTTTGTTGGTTGGGTTAAGGGCACGGACACAACACAGGGGGTTGTTATGACGTGGGACGAGATTACCGCAAACGGCACCATTTACACGGCAAAATTTGAAGAAAACGCACCTGATACAGTTACAGTCACATTCAGTGCGGGCGAGGGCGGCACGCTTACGGGCAATGTTTCAAAGACAATCACCAAGGGCGGAAGCCTTGCATTTGCTGACATTCCGACAGCCTCAAAGACAGGCTATGACTTTATAGGCTGGAGCGACGGCACGACCACATATACAGTAACAGAGCTTCTTGATAAGGATATAAATGAAAATACAACATTGACGGCGCAGTATACTATAAAGCAGTATACTGTAACCTTTGATACAGACGGCGGTGACGCGATTGACGCGGTAACGCAGAACTACAACACAACGATAACGCTGCCGACGCCGACGAGAGAAGGATACACATTCGTTAAGTGGAACGATGGCATGACCGACCATAACGCGGGCGACAGCTACACAATCACAGGCGATGTAACTCTGACAGCAAGCTGGACGCAGAACGTACAGCCACCGACACCGACATATCTTGATGTACTTGACGCGTTTGCCGACAAGCTTACTATTGAAAAAATCACTGATGACGCGGGCGTAACACTTGTAATTACACCGATAAATGGTGAAACATTGCCAATGCTCAAAATGTACAGCGCTGCATACTGCGCAGACGAAACACTTGCAAGCGTCACTCTGCAGGAAATTACAGTCGGTACGGACGGCAAGGTAACGATCACTTTGGCAAATCCGAACTTGACACCGACGGGCTTGAACTTTAAGTTCTTTTTGTGGAATGATAAGATGGAGCCGATTATTGATACAATA
>JBJESC010000173.1:0-3475 GCA_051882615.1 Oscillospiraceae bacterium | reverse complement strand
TCGGCAAGATTATGATTGGAAACTATGCGTTCCTGCCCTGCACTCCCGCAGGCTGTATGGAGCTTATCCACAGCACGGGCACTTCCGTTGCGGGCAAGGAGTGCGTGGTAATCGGACGCTCCAATATCGTAGGAAAGCCTATGGCAATGCTTCTTCTCCACGAGAACGGAACAGTCACCGTATGTCACAGCAAGACAAAAGACCTCGCCGAGGTCTGCCGCAGAGCGGATATTCTTATCGCGGCAGTGGGCAGACCAAACTTCGTAACCGCTGATATGGTTAAAGAAGGCGCAGTTGTTATCGACGTGGGAATTAACCGCCTTGATAACGGCAAGCTCTGCGGAGACGTCAAGTTTGACGAAGTAAGCGAAAAGGCAAGCTATATCACCCCTGTACCCGGCGGCGTAGGTCCTATGACAATCGCTATGCTTATGAGAAACACCATCACCGCATGGAGAATTCAGAATGAAAAGCAATAACAAGGCTTTTCTCAGAACGGCAATCATACTCACAATAGCGCTCGCGGTGATTTGCGTCTTTATGCCCGAATGGGGCGCGGCGCAAATCATCATTGTGCTTCTTGTGGGACTGCTTGCGGCGGCGCAGTGGGCGCTGTTCTTTTATCTGCGCAAATAAGTTACAGCCCCAGACTCACTTGCAAGGCGTCATTCACCTGAGACATAGAATTGCTGTCAAGCTCCCCCATACGCTCCTTAAGGCGGCGCTTATCCAATGTACGAACCTGCTCCAACAGCACGACGGAGTCCTTTGCCAGACCGCAGGACTGTGCTGTTACGGAAATATGCGTCGGGAGCTTGGATTTTTCCTTTTTGCTTGTGATAGCGGCGGCAATTACGGTGGGCGAATGCTTGTTTCCGACATCGTTCTGCACGATAAGCACGGGACGAATTCCTCCCTGCTCAGAGCCTACAACGGGGCTTAAATCCGCGTAGTAAATTTCACCGCGTTTAACAACGGAATTCATATAAATCCTTCCTTTCTTTACGTTGTTAAAAATATTATTGACGCGGTTCTTTTTAATATTCAGAAAATTAAGGAGATATTTTATGAATTGGGAACAGCTTCTTTGCGGAAAGCGCGAACGCACCTTAACTTCCCACAATCCCGACGACGTTCGCACCGAATTCCGAAAGGACTATCACCGAATAATCGGAAGCGCCTCTTTCCGAAGATTACAGGACAAGGCGCAGGTTTATCCGCTCACCCGTGGAGATTTTGTCCGCACAAGACTTACCCACTCGCTGGAAGTAAGCTCATTTGCGGTTTCGCTAGGCGATACTATCTTCCGCAAGCTGATTAAGCAGGGACGCTCCGACGTAAACGAGCAAGTTCGTGAGGACTGCTGCAATATTCTTGAATGCGCGGGGCTTGTCCACGACATCGGCAATCCTCCGTTCGGACATTTCGGAGAGTTTGCTATTCGCCAATGGTTTGAGGAGCATTTTAAAACCCTGCAATACCGTGGAGTACTCGTCCGTGAGCTTCTCACCCCGCAGATGAAAGCAGATTTTCTGAATTTTGAGGGCAATGCTCAGGCGCTGCGCGTGCTGACACGGCTGCACTGTCTTATGGATATGAGCACGGGAATGAACCTGACCTACGCGCTGCTGAACACCATTGTCAAGTACCCCGTAAGCTCCACGGGAATTGACAAAAAGAGCGGTGATATACGCACCAAGAAAATGGGCTTCTTCACCGCCGAACAGGCATTATACGAGGATATATCCACAAGCACCGGCGCGGTCGGAGTGCGCTATCCGCTGACCTTTATTCTCGAAAGCGCTGACGACATCGCCTACAAGACCGCTGATATTGAGGACGCCGCAAACAAGGGACTTCTCACCTACGACGCGCTCCTCTCCGAGCTCCGCAGTGCAAAGGCAACCGAGAAATGCGCAAACGAAACCGAGCAGGCAATGCTGGAAAAGGCAGCCGCCGAGCTTGAGCATTCGCTTGTTTCAGCGAGCAGCTTCAACATCTCAAAGCCGCAGCTGCGCGCTATTCAGCGGTGGATTATCAAGCTTCAGAATATGCTGATTTACGCTGCTTCGGACGCTTTCTGCGAGAATTACGACGCAATTATGAACGGCGAGTTCAAGACGGAGCTTCTTTCCGCCAGCCCCGTTCGCGTTCTCGCGGAAATGCTGAGCGACATCGCGCACAGATACGCTTTCCGTTCGCCGATGATTGTCAAAAACGAGCTCTCCGAAAACGCGATAATGAACGTTCTTCTCGACAGGATTGTAAATGCGGCTCTTCGTTTCGACACCGAAACTGCGAAAATCTACGACCGCGACCTCACCGAGGTTCTCTCCGAGAACTACCTGGAAATCTGCCGCAGAAGCTGTGCCGATAAGTCGCCCGCCGAACAAGCCTACTACCGTCTGCTGTACGCAACCGACTGCATAAGCGGTATGACTGACGGATACGCAAGCGAATTCTTCCGCAGACTGAGCGGACTTGACGATTAAACATAAAAAAGCTCCCCAACATCGTTGGGGAGCTTAATATTTTTTGATTACTGTACCGAAACAGAGCCGTTCTTGTTCTCAATGCACTTTCTGGGACAAGCCGAAGCACAAGTGCCGCAGTTAGTACACTTGGAATAATCAATTGTCGCGTGATTGTCGGTAACGGTAATAGCGCCCTCAGGACACTTCTTCTCGCACAGCTTACAGCCGATACAGCTGTTCTTGCAGACGTCCTTGGCAATCTTTCCGGGATCCCTTGACGAGCAGCGAACGTCAACCTTCTGCTTGTACGGACGAATAACAATCAAGTGGTTAGGACAAGCAGCAACGCACTTTCCGCAAGCGCCGCACTTTTCGGGATTAACCACGGCAACGCCGTTTACAATGCAGATTGCGTCACGGTCACACACAGCAGCACAGTCTCCCAGACCGTCACAACCGCTTCTGCACATACGCTTTCCGTTGTAAAAACGCTCGGTTGCCGAGCAGGACTGCGTACTAATGAAGTTATAACGATCCTCGGAAGCGTCCAGACAGCCGTTGCAGCGCACGTAAGCTACCTCGCGCTCAGTTTCAAGAGCTTCCTGACCCATAATAGCTGCAATTGCCTTGGCAGCGTCCGAACCGCCGGGCTTACACTTGTTGTTGGGAGCTTTTCCCTCGGCTACCGCCTTGGCGTAGTCTGCGCAGCCTGCGTATCCACAAGCGCCGCAGTTCGCATTGGGGAGCGCTTCAGCAATCTTAGTTACCTTTTCATCCACCTCAACCGCGAAGAACTTAGAGCCGAGAATAAGCAGCGTTCCCGCAATCGCACCGATAGCCGCGAAAATCAGTACGGGCACTACTACATCGGTAAATACATTGGTAGTTGCCGCCGCTTCGGAAGCAAGTATAGAAATCATCGAAATGTTCATTATACACCTCCGAAAATTCCGTCAACAAGTCCGCCAAATCCAACGAACGAGAGCGAAACAATAGAGGCA
>JBJESC010000172.1:0-3506 GCA_051882615.1 Oscillospiraceae bacterium | reverse complement strand
CATTTGCAAAGCTCATCTTCCATCTCTTCTTGTGTAGGGCATGACACAGATCTATTTCTGCTTTTCAAGGGAACGTATTCGCGCATCTGCCTGTTCTATCGTAAGAATTTCATCCCTCTGCCAATTATCGGCAACCGACAAGATGTAACTCGGAGTAAGCTTATCTATCCTAGAGCAGTACTGAAGCAGCATAAGCGCTACACCAACAGGTAAGCCGTAATGGTCAACCAAGGAAATAATCGCATGATTATCCTGCTGGCGGAGCGGACGTCCGTATAGCTTCTCAGCTTCTTCAAACAAAGCTTTAACATTGGAATCACCTTTAATGCGTGAAGCAATTTCCCCCGAAGAGACAGAAGCGGGTTTGATTTTAGGCGTTTCTTGCGGCACTATGACGGGTGTGTTCTCAACAACCTGTGCTTCTGTCTTTTCGGAAGTCGAAACGTTGCAGTCGGGACTGGAAGCAGAAAAGTTTCCATCGTCATAAACTGAAGAATAGCTGATTATTCCGCGCTGTACCCAAAAAAGGGCAGCGTCTTCCAGCTCGCCCGTTTCGCTGAAATTCAGCTCTGAGCGAAGCCTGTCCGCTGTGAACGATTCCGAGTTATGCCTGAGCAGAAATAACAACAGCTTGAGAGAGTTGCCGCTTGCAAGCTTAATATAATCATCAACAACGCTCGACGGAACAGCAAAAACGCTGTTCCAAGCTCCGATATTCAATGAATAATTCATATTATCACCCTACATATCTTTCTTTGTATATTATATCACATTTCTTGTCGTATTTCAATAGTAATTTATCGGTTTTCCCATATAATTCATTCGTATGTGTGAATTTTGTGAAACTTATAACAAACACTTGAAAAAATTTTTTATTTGTGTTACAATAGAAATAATTACTCCATATAAAATGATAGCTTAGTGTTTATGGCGGGAGGAATTATAATGCTTAATACTGTAAAAGATTACGCTGAGAGAAAACTTGATTTGTGCGTTAAAAATGACGCAATATCAGACGAGCTTTTCAAAGAATACGGCGTCAACCGTGGATTGCGCGATATTAACGGTAAGGGGGTTCTCACGGGACTGACGACAATTTCAAAGATAGTGTCATTTAAAAATCAGGACGGAAAACAGGTACCCTGCGACGGCGAACTCTGGTACCGCGGATACAGTGTAAAAGATCTCGCTGAAATGGGCGGGGAAGACGGTTATACCTTTGAAAAAGCGGCGTATCTTCTGATTTTCGGAGAAATGCCCGACAAGCAGCAGGAACAGGAGTTTGCCGATATTCTCGGAAAATGCCGCTGCCTGCCGATGAACTTCACACGAGACGTTATTATGAAAGCCCCCAGCAAGGATATTATGAATTCTATGACCAGAAGTATCCTTACGCTTGCTTCTTATGACCCGACAGCGCTCTCAGGGAAGCTCTCGGATGTTATCTACCAGTGTATAATGCTGATTGCTCAGTTCCCGATGCTTGCTGCTTATGCATATCATGCATACAACCATTATGTGAATGACGATAGTATGTACATACATCGTCCCAATCCCACCTTTTCAACGGCGGAAAATCTTCTGATGATGCTCCGTCCCGATAAACAGTATACGCGTCTTGAAGCCAAGGTGCTGGACGTAGCGCTTCTGCTTCACATGGAGCACGGCGGAGGAAATAACTCTACGTTTACTACACGAGTAGTTACGTCGTCGGGTGCGGACACATATTCGACAATAGCCGCTGCAATGTCGTCTCTTAAAGGTCCTAAACACGGCGGTGCAAACATTAAAGTTATGGAGATGATGGATAATATCCGCCAGAATGTAAAGGATACCAAGGATTATGACGAGGTAAGCAGCTATCTTTCAAAGATTCTTGACGGTGAGGCATTCGACCATAAGGGGCTTATTTATGGAATGGGACACGCTGTTTATTCGCTGTCCGATCCCCGCGAACGAATTTTCCGCTCTTATGTTGAGGAACTTGCGGTTGCCAAGCATCGTGAGGACGACCTTATGCTTTACGAGAATATCGAAGCGGCGGCTCCCGTGCTCATCGCTCAGAAGCGAAAGATTATGAAAGGCGTCAGCCCTAATGACGATTTTTACAGCGGCTTTGTATACGATATGCTTGGAATTCCGCAGGAGCTTTACACTGCTATTTTCGCAATTGCAAGAATTGTCGGATGGAGCGCTCACAGAATTGAAGAGCTTTCCACAGGAAGCCGTATTATACGTCCTGCTTATATGAGTGTAATGAAGGATGCTTCGGATAATTCATAAATAATTAATTCGGAAAGCGCATTCTGCGTCTTCAAATATATTTTATTAGAATGGCAAAATTACACAAATCAAATCTTCAACGAGCACAATAATTGTGCATTGTAACAAAATTTCTGCAGGAATGTTTACTGTGACAATCTTTGCGTTTTTTGCCCTTGAAATAGGATAGTTTTTGTTATATAATATTAAATAGGGCTGTTTGACAAACAAGCGGTACTGAAAACAATGCTTGAAAGGAAGTTCACAAATGCTGAACGAAAAACTGACAATAAAAATTTGTGGAAAGAGTTTTCGTTTGAAGACAGATAACGCGAAGCTTCTTACCGACTCTGTGCAGAAGCTTGAAAAAAATGTGGCTAATTATTGCTCTGATAATGCCGAAAACCTTTACTTCGACAAGGAAATGGCTATTATCCTTTCAGCACTTGACTGTTTTAACGAGATAGAGGAACTAAAGGCAAGCTGCGCTTCTCTGACCGATGAGCTCAACAAACTCAAGGCAAGCGATGAAGCCGGAAAGAACGCAATCGAGCTTAACAAGAAGCTTTCTCAGGAAAACGCTGAGCTTAAAAAGTCGGCAAATGAGCTTGAGAAAACCTTAAAGAAAAATTCCGAGCTTGTAGGAAAGAATGAACAGCTTGCCGAAACTCTCAAGGAAGCAAATGAAAAGGCGTCCAATTGCGCTAAGGCTGAAAAAGAACTCACAGAGGCAAAACAGCAGGGCGAAGCTCTTGAAAAGAAAAACACCCAGCTTTCTGCTACAATTAAAGAGAATTCAGCACGAATTGAAGAGTTGAAGAAATTGCTTGACGAGAAGGAAAAAAAGATTTCTGCACTGGAAAAGGGACAAGAAAAAACCACCTCTCTGATAGAGGAGAATAAGCGCGTTTCCGAAAAGCTCCGAAAAGCAGAAAATTTTGAAGAAGCGTATCACCGTGAGCAAAAGCGTGCGTTTACTCTCGAAACGGAACGCAACACCCTCAAAGCGGCAAATGAACATCTCTCAAGGGTTGATTCCGAGAATAAAAAGAAGATTGAATTGCTTAACAAATCCCTTGACGAAGCAAAAGCAGACAATGAAAAGTTAACAAAGAATTCTGTAGATTCCGACACTCTGAAAAGCGTTCAGGCGGAGCTTGCGCAAAAAAGTAAGGACTGCGAAAGCAAGGACAGCATTATAGCTAAAAAAGAAAAAGAACTTGAAAGCGTAAATGCAATGCTTA
>JBJESC010000171.1:0-14879 GCA_051882615.1 Oscillospiraceae bacterium | reverse complement strand
CCGCGCGGTTCAGCGTGTAGCTGTTCTGCTCTGTCGGGAGAATTCTGCCCTCTGCCACAAAACGATTCTCCACAGCTAAGTCAGAGTTGTACACATCGCCGTTCTTCCGTAAAATAATCGGCTGCTTTTCTGAGTACAAATCTTCTGACACGCTTTGCATACGAGCTTCCGAAGCGGTTCTATCCGTCAAGCGGCGCATAGCGTCGCTGCTGACCTGCCCAACGTTCTCCTGCGGAAGATACACGATTTCTCTGCCGCCTAAAACAGTACTGTTGACATACTCATCGCCGCTGCGGAAAAGTCTGCGGTCTGTATTCATCAAGCGGTTTACCGCGCTCTTAATTCTGCTGTAATATACAGGGCTTGTCGGTTCTTCGGTTATCGCTGAAAGAGCTTCTGCACCGCTTAACAGCGACAGTATCCGACCGACTGCCACCGACGTACCGGAAGTGCGTGCCGATACAGGCCTGTAATCCTTCGTCGTGAAGCCTACCGCGCTGCGTGCCGATTCGGGAATGTAGCTGTTCTGCGCAATATTTGTGAGGTACACATCTCCTGCGCGGTTGATGTTGTAGCTATCCTGCTCATTCGGGAGAACCCTGCCCTCTGCGGCGGGTTCTGTCCCTGAGGCTTCCGCGCTCTCATCTGCAAAAACTCCGCTCTCCGACAAGTTGGTGAAATACTCATTTCCCGCATGATTAAAAGTGTAGAAGTTACGCTCTCCGAAAAGCGCTCTTCCCTCTCCGCGAGGAACCATCGGATTTTCGCGGTCTGCCTGTGCGTTCTCAGAACGAACCGCACCAAGCGACATTTCGGATTTCGCACGCAGCTGCGCGTTACCCTCGCTTGACTGTATAACCTTTTGCCGCTCCATTATGCGGCAGACAACGTTTCCGACTATGTCTGCAACGAAGCTATCACTGCCGTTAATACCGCGCTGCTCGTTTACGCTGCGAATGAAACGGTGTATCTCCTCGATTCCCTTGCCGGTGAAGCTGTCCTGTATTCTGCGGGTAATGCTCTGACTCTCTGCACCGTCCGTTACCTGAAGCAGCAGCTCGGTTACGGAACGACGAATATCCTGCGGCTCGTCTATGCTTCTTACCCTGCCGACAGCTCTGAACTCCGACTGTTCACTATCCCCGTGAAATTCAGACTCAACACCGCCGAAATACCGCTTCTCGGTCAGAAGAGTATCAAGCTCCCTCACCGTCTGCGTTATTCTCTCAGCTATATCGGTTTCGCCGCCCTTTTCTGCTGCCCTTGCCGCAAGCTCTGCCGCAATTGCCTCGTCAGAACCCGAATAAGCTGTTCCGATATGCTCTGCCACAGCCGAAAGTATCCGAGTGCGGCTTTCGTTCGGAGCTGCTCCGACCGTGCGAAGCTCCTCAATGACGGTGTACAGCCGTTTCTCCCGTATGTTCTCGGAGGAACGCAGCCGCTGCTCCAAACGGTCGAGCACCTGAGTTTCGGAAGACGTCAGCTCCTCTGCACCGATGTGACGATTCATCACATTTGTGAGCAGACTGCATATCATCTGAACAGTACAGCTTTCATCGTCCTTCTGCGAAAGCATAGCAGAAACCGCATTGAGCTGTGCGGTAATGCGCTCAGTCTGTAATATCCGCTCGGCTATCTCAGCCGAAATACGCTGCTCCGTTCGCTGCTGACGGCGCTCTGCCTGCTTTATGATAATATCCGAATATACATTTCCCGGCTGATGAATTTCCATCAGTCTGCGGATATTCTTATTCCCGAAAAGCTGCATAATCAGCTTTGAGGAGAAATTGTTGATGACAACTTCGTTTCTTGACGGAGCTTCGGTTTGCGGTTCCTCGATAAGGAACACAAGTCCCAGCCTATCCCATAGGGAGTCAACATTCGCCGAGAACCTCGAGCCTACCTCGTCCGAGAAACTGCTGTCAGGCTGCATTGGCACGCAAAGCGGCTTTATCCCGCCAAAAAAAGGGCGCGGAACGATGCTGCTGATATTTCTGTTTACCGTCATATCTGTCATCATTCCGCCACCTTGCTTCGTGCTTTAGAGCACGTTAATTATTTCCCCGTGTATAAGCTCTATCGAGGTTATGGAAACGCTGTCGCTCATCGCGTCAAGCGCGCTGTAGTCTATCTTCACAGGCATTGCGTCCAGAACCGTCCATATCTTGACGGGTATTCGGGCGCTGTCCATCATAGTAACTATCATCGGGTATCTCATCTGCATTCCCGCCTGAACTGAGGTAAACCACAGCGACAGCGGTTCAAGCGAAACCGTACCCCTTTGAAGCACGATATTACTATACCTCATTCCCTTTGGTAAATATATCGGCGAGGTGAAGTTTCCGCCCTCTGTTATCTCGTCGAACTCAAGCTGCGAGCCAAGTCCCGACACGGCGGAGAAGTTTCCACGCAGCTCAATCGGTGCGATAAACACGCTGAAATTACTACCGGTATGACGACTGTCCATGTGTCACCTCCGCTATTTCTCAAACAGATTTTTCTTCTCCTTCTGACCGCTCAGCTTCTTGTTGATGCTCGATACGCTGGAGCACCATCTGCGGCGCTCTCTGTGGTCGAGATCCATAAGCTGGTCGTGCGACCAGTGGAGATAGTATCCCAAAAAAGACATTTCTTCATAGAGCTTATCTTCGGGATATAAGGATAGCTCTACTTTTCTAAAAAATCCAAAGGAAGGTCGAATTCCTTCTCGCAATGGGGGCATATCACCTTGTAGGAGGGGATATCCTGCATATTTATCCTCTGATAGAGGTCCTGCAGAAACGCCATATCAATGGTGAACAAATTCTCGATGACACGGTTGTTTATCGCCTGAAGCGTTCCCAGCTTGGTTACAACTCTGGAGAGCAGGATTATCGTAAGATAACCCGGATTCTGCTGAACCCTCGGGTCGCGCAGAGGCATTATTTCATCAGCGGCAGTTGCCAGACGCATGGTGCCCTTTTTATGCACCTCGCCATTCTGGTCAACGTAGCCTCTGGGAAGTTCAAATTCAAATTCAGTCTGAAAGCTCAATTTTCGTCCCTCACTTGGCAAAATCTTGCTATTTCTGTAAAACAAAAATGCATTAAATAAAGCACAATCCCGCCACCGAGTTTCCCCGATGGCGAGTTGAACCGCGTAAACCTATGACGCGACTTTTTGTGCTATGTCCGAATTAGTTCTCGGAAGGTGTAGCGGAATCCATGGAACCGCCGTCGATTCTGTTAACGCCCTCGTGGCAAATCTCAAGCGTCTCGATAGCTACCTCGCCGCCAAGACCGCTGAGATCGGGAGATGTGTAATGTGTGGGCCATGCGTTGATGATCTCCCAGCTGGGACCGTCAGCGCCTGTATCATCAAGCAGCTTGATGGTAATGGTCTTGCGCTCGATACCGGTAGGGCCGGAGGTGTTGTCGGAAGCTACAGTGTGCAGCCACTCCATCATCTCCATAGAGCCTACAACGCCCCACTTGAGGGTAATGTTGCCGTACTTGGTAAGACCTGCCAGCTTTCTGGGAGTTGTGCGTACTTCGTTGCCCTCTCTGTACTCGATAACGTCAACGGAAATATCAGCACCCGAAACCTCGCTGAAGCCTGCAGCCTCGGTGCCATTAAACTCTACCTTATATCTGAAATTCTTAAACGGATATCTGATTTCAGGCATTTGCTCTCATTCCTTTCTCAAATAAAATTAACCATTGCTTTCGCTGGTATACTGACCAATCTTAAAGATTACGAACTCTGCCGGCTTTACGGGAGCTACGCCGATAACGCAGATAAGACGACCATTATCTATATCGTCCTGCGTCATAGTGCTGCGGCCGATCTCAACAAAGAACGCCTCGGAAGGAGATGTGCCTGCCAGTGCACCGCTTCTCCAGGTACTTGCAAGGAACATTTCGATGGTTCTCTTTACTCTGCCCCAGAGTGCTTCTGTGTTAGGTTCGAATACTACCCAGTTGGTGTTTGCTCTGATGGACTCCTCAAGATAAATGAACAGTCTGCGAACGTTGATGTACTTCCAAGTAGCGTTGGAGGTAGCGGTTCTTGCACCCCAAACTCTGATGCCTCTGCCCGGGAAGGAGCGGATAAGGTTTATGCCCTTCGGGTTGAGCAGATCCTGCTCAGCAGTGTTGTAGCTGCTTGCAAGTCCTGTGCAGGCTCTTACAACCTCGTTTGCGGGAGCCTTATGTACGCCTACGGTATTATCGGTACGAGCGTAGATACCGAGCATAGAGCCGGAAGGAGGAGCGATGATGTTCTTCTTGGACAGCGGATCGAAAATCTGAATCCAAGGGTGATAGAACGCAGCGTAGTTGGAGTCGAACATATCTCTGTACTCCAGCAGCTCATCTGTCTTCTTTCTGTCCTTGGGCATATCCAGAACAGCGAAGCGGCTCTTGAGGTTCTCGCAGTGAGCGATAAGGGACATCTGAACCTCGGGGATAGTGATACCGGGTACTGCCATAAGGCTTACATCGGAGTTCTCGATGAATGCCTGGATACCGGTACGCTTGCCGGGACCTTCGTCCTTACCGATGTAGTCTGCTGCAGTTGCGCCTGCAACATTACCATCGGTACCGCCGGAAAGCTGGAGAATGATAGCGTCGCCCTTTCCGCCTACTGCCTCAAAGGGAGAAGCAATAGCAGCTGCGGGAGCGGGAGCAGCTTCCTTCTTGTCCTTGCCCTCGCCTGCGGGCTTAGCTGCTGCGCCTGCCTTAATCTCGCCTACTTCGACAGTTACCAGCTCGCTCTTAGCCATTCTGGACTTGATGTAGTCTGCGGACTCGGTGTTGAGCGAAACGAAGAGGTAATCCTCCTTAACGTCGCCGTACTTTACAGAAACGTCAATCTCGCTGCTCTTAATGAACTTAGTGGGAACAAGGTTCTTGTCTACGATAGACGGATTTACCGGATTCTCGAAGGTAATGGTCTTTTCCTCGATAGCGGTAATCTTGTTGTAAACAGAGGTCTTGCCGTCGGCAAACTCTACAACGTCGCCGATAGTGAAGCCGTCAACGTTTCTTACTACGGCGTCATTTCCGTTTACTTCGTAAACCTGAGTTTTAACCCTGGATACGGGTGACACGGTAACCTTTATACGGTTGCCCCACTCGCCGGGGTTCTTGGCAGTAAAGCTGAGTACAGAGTCGCTCTTGGTTTCAGCGCATTTTGCGTCAGCAGGGCAAACACGCATTACGAATGCTCTGGAGCCACCGTTGATGAAGAAATGCTCTACCGCATAGGGCAGGTATCTCTTGTCACCAAACTTGGTTTCAGACAAGTAGCCTCCAAAGATACGAATGTAGTCGCTGAAGCTGGTTACAAGCTGAGGCTTGCCGATAACGTCGCCCTTCTCTGCGAATCCGACAAAACCTGCTGTGCTTGTGCCAACGCCTTCCATCGGCACTGCGCCCGACTCGTATTCCTCAACATACACACCGGGGGATAAATACTCTGGCATAACCGTTCCTGATTTCCTGCGCGTGATACTGCGAGGATAATCAGTACCTCCTCTCAAAATAAAATATTTAGCAAATCTGCCTTATGCAGATAAACTACATTGTTATTCCGTGCCAAAAACGAGATCTGCGTACTGCCGCAGGTCGTCCTTCAGCACAATGATGTTGTTCTTGCGCTGTTCCTTTACTACGGCGTTGAGCAGATGCTTCATGCCGATGGGAACACCCTCCGCTGCCGCAAGAAACGCAGCGTGTACAACACAGTTCTTGATATTTCCGCCCGCTATCTTGAAGTTCTCCGCGAGGAAGCCGAAATCGACGTCCTCGGATATGGGAGCGTTTGTGTCAAGCATCTTTTTCCACAGCAGCGTTCTTGTCGGAACGTCCGGGAACGGGAAGGAAATCACAAAGCTTATTCGGCGCATGAACGCCTCGTCAATGTTCTGAAGCAGATTGGTCGCCATCAGCACAACTCCGTCGTACTCCTCCATCTGCTGGAGCAGATAAGCAGTTTCAATGTTCGCGTGCCTGTCATGGGAGTCCTTTACCTCGGAGCGCTTTCCGAAAAGCGCGTCTGTTTCATCGAAAAACAGCACGCAATTCGCGTTTTTCGCCTCGGTAAACACCTTTCGGAGGTTCTTTTCGGTCTCTCCGATATACTTGCTGACTATCTGCGAGAGCTGGACTTTATATAACTGCATGTGCAGTTGGTTGGTGAGTACCTGTGCCGCCATGGTCTTACCCGTACCGGGAGGCCCCGAAAACAGCAGTGAAAGTCCTCTGCCGTAAGCCGCCTTTTTGCCGAAGCCCCACTCGTTGTAGACGGTGTGTCGGTAGCGGATATGCGTGCAAGCTTCCTTCAGCTGCTTTATCTCAGACTGGGGAAGAACGAGGTCGTCCCAGTCATAGGCGGGCTTTATCGGAGTGGCGAGAGTATCAAGTCCGACAACTACCTGGTCATAGCAGCTCCGGTGAAGAAGCTCTGCCGAAACGCTGTCGCTGCCTGAAATCTCCGCAAGCGAAGCCGCACGGTCTGTTGCCGCCTTTACCTGTCCCGCAGTAAAGCGGAATTTTGCAGCAAGCTCTTGTGCGGAAAGCTCGCTGTCGAAGCTGCCGCCCTGCATATAATGCTCCCACAGCGCGAGCCGCTTGGACTCGTCTGTTTCGGGTATCTCGAAATCGAGCTTTGTCAGCCTTTCTCCAAGCCTTGCTCCGTTCCACTTTTTCTCGCCGGTTATGTACAAATGCGTTCCGAGCTGCTCCGCTGCGCCCTTCAGCGCGGTGGTGAACTCGTGCAGTTTGTCTGTATTGTCCTCGTTCAGGAAGCACTCAAAATCAGTAACGCATATCGCGCAGTCATACAACCTCGCGGTAGTTACCGCACGGTCAAATGCTGACGTGATGCTCTCACTGTTGAACAGCGAAGCCGCTCCAATGAACATCACACGCTCCCCGACTTCCCTTGCACAATGCTTTACGGCGAATCTTCGTCCGCTGCCGTATCTGCCAAGGAAGTACAGAAGCGACGTCTTGTTCTCCCGAGAATGAAGCACCGAACCCGCCGCGCTCTCCACAATATCCTGATCAACGCACATCGGCTCAATCTCATCTGTGAGAGCGAAAAATTCGTATTCGCTGCCCGGCGAGGTGCCTGTGACATAATCCGCCACCGCCTTTGACAGGTGGATAAGCCTGCTGCCGATAGTGCCTTCCTCCGTGGTGCAGAGGAACTTTGTCAGCACCGAGCTGTCCGAAAAAGCGGGGTAGTATTCCGATGTATTATCACCAACCTCAGCCCAAAGCTGTATGGCAAGCTCAATGGAAAGCGTCTTTTTTGTGATGTCGTCTTGTAAAAAGGCGAACATCTTCTCGTATTTTTTGTTAAGCTCACAGCACAACAGCGTAAGCACCACCGAGTACTGGAAAAAGTCAAGCTCAAAGCTCTCCCCCACCCGCACCAACGGAAAACTGATACCGCTGTTCAGCGTAGCGTTGTACCTGCCAAGGAAGTAGTCCCGAACCATGTCCAGCTCCCTTGCTTCCTCATCATTCAAGGAAGAATAAGCTGTGGTTTCGGTCGTATTCTCAAGGCTGCTTTCAAATTCCTCGCGAGTGACCACGACACCCATGATGCTTTGCAGCGAATTGTTGGGGCTTACCCACGCATGGTATTTGTACAAGTAATATATGTGAAGGTCGAGTATCTCGGAAAACCTGTCCAGCAGCTCCCGCTGGGAGGAAAACGGTTTACCCGACATCGAAAAATCAATACTCATGTGCTATACCTCCGAGGAGTGCAGCACGGAAAAAATCCTGTTCCATGCCCATTCAGTCAGCGCAGCCGCCGAGGAAAAGTGCTGCTGCGCAATATCAGCGAAAAGCAACGCGTCTGCAGCATAAACAGAGCAGCGAAGTATAACCTGACCTTCGCTGAGCATAAAACAGCCTTCCGCAATACCTGTATTCAGCGCATTAAGCTCTCTCAGCAAGCAGGTTGTCCGTTCCTCGGGAACGCTCCACGGATAGCGGCTGTAAATACAGAGATACCCGCTGTCCTCCGCTGTTACGGCACATTTCCACTTGTGGGAGCCGCTGCACAGGATAAGCTGAACGCTGTTATCCTGCTCGACATAGGATATTCCCGACAAATCAAGCTGTGTCATAAATCTATGCAGCAAATCCAAGGCTCATACCTCCGTTTATCCGCCAAACCACGACAGCTCCGCAGTAGGAAGCCCTTGTGCCTCCGATGGTATCGTACAAACGGGAATATCGCCCGTGGGCGCTAAATTCTCGGGAAGAGCCTCCCCGAAATGCGGTATACCCTCCGCAAGAAGCCGAGCAGCGCTCCCGTCCTGTTTTCCCCTGTCCATCGACTGCTGCTCCGCAAGAGCCAGCATCGCAATGTTGCTGCCCGCTCCGCCTGACGCAAGCACTCCGGAAAGCTGTGAAATTTCACCTGCGCCTGCCGCGAGAAGTGCCGCCGCGAGCTGAGGTGCGCTGTTCCTGCTTTTGCTGCTATTCTGTTGAGCTGCCGCCTTGCTGTTCAGCGTTTTGCTCTGCTTCGGGCTGTGCGCTGTCTGACGATTGAGCATCTCCTAACACCCCTGCCAAGAAATCCGCGAGCATATCCATGCCCGAACGATTATTGTTATCCTCAGGGGGAATATCCTCCTGAAGCCTTTCAAGCTACTCTGTAACGCTCTCCGCAAAGCCGTCCGAAGAGAACAGCTTTTCAGCCGCCTTCACATTTGCCTGTGCCTTCGTCAAAACTGTGAGGAGCTTTCTCTGCTCCGCAGCCTTGCGCTCCAGCATGGCGCTCTGCCTGTCACGCGCCCATTCCAGCGTCCTGCGCCTTGCCGTACCCTCGGGGGAGGTATCTCCCTCAAGCGCCTTTAGCTGAGCCTTGTATTCGCCGAGCTGCGCCTTATCCTTTGAAGTTACAAGGTAAGGATATACCCTTTTCATTGTCTCGATGTTGTAGTGCTCCATCGGGGTATCCTTTATCGCGCCGCTCTCATTTGCGAGCTTTCGGAACACCTCCAGCGTTGTGGAAGCGCCGCGTATGCTGTCGAGAACAATGCCTACCGCGGACTGTGCGTGCCGATTGAATACAACCTTAGCCTCGGTTCCGTCCACCTTGTTCTCAATCGCGTTCTGCATAAGCACCTGCTTCTGCTTCGGGCAATCGGGGATAGGTCTGCCGAGCGCTCTTGACAGGCAGGACGTAAACATCTGTTTTCCCTCGCCCGCCATCACTGCTGCTGCCATATTGCCGCCGCTGAATGCGTATGAGGCGAATCTGTCGGCAAAAATGCCGTTCTGAAGCTGCTCACGAGAGTGCCGATACATCGGAGAGTCGTGCTGCCTGCGGAGCTGTCGCTGTCGTTCCTCAGCTGTTGAGGAAACTGCATTGCGACGGTTTTGCCCGCTCAAAGCCTCTCGCTCGCCGTTCAGGTTACCGGACTGTTCCAAAGTCGGACGCTCCGCCCCCAGAGCTGCGGCACGCTGTCTGCCTACCGCGTCAAACTGAGTAGTGAAGGTGTTTATCATGTGATAAACAGGGTCGCGCGAACAAGGCACGACCGTTCCGGAATTGCGGGATATTTGTGCGCCAAGCTGCTTCTGTCTGCGAGCAATACCCTCAGAAGGCGTAGCCGTGCGGAGTGCCGGCTTTCGTTTCTTTAAAACCTGATGTGCCATATACTCTCCAAATGTGCATTTTGTCGCATTCTTTTAACCCCAAACACAAAAATCCCTCATTTTTTCCATTATTATACTACGATTATATACTCTTTGTCAACGAATTCTGAAAAAAATGGCGCGAAATTCTGCAAAAATGGCGCGAAAAAAATAATGCTGAATTTTGTTAATTCTCGCCAACGTACATTTGTGTTTCTCATATTATACCACTATAATACGCTCTTTGTCAATGAATTCTGCAAATCTTTACAAACAAAATTTATAGTTGAATCTTGGCTATTTCGCCCAGAATATGGAACGATTTTTGTTGAAAACAAAATAAGACAATTATGAAGAAAGTGCTTAGCAATCAGCTCTAACACAAAATGAGGTTTTATTCGTTCCGCATTCGGAATTTTTTCGTTCCGTATTTTGCTTGTTAGTTCCATATTCATCAACATAAACCAATAGACTGTGATGTACTTCGGAGAGTATACCTGTACACAGGAAAACGCTCTCGCCAATTTTCAAATTTGGGATTATTCACGAGAGGGCAATATCAAGAGAATATTCAGGAAAACAACCTCGGTAGTTTCGGTGACTTAGTTTTGTTCATAAACAGAAATTCTGCTTAAATTAGTATGGTTCGCATCGCCGAAACGCTGGAAGTGGACAACCTCGCGCTCGCGCAGGAACTTGATTACCTCGTTGACGTCGGGATCGTCGCTCAGGCGGAGAATGTTGTCGTAGGTTGCGCGGGCTTTCTGCTCTGCTGCTGCTTTACAAGCGCAACCTTTTCAGAAGCTCCAATACACGTCAATCTCGTCCTGTCTGCTGTACGGCTTCTTCGGGTGAACGACGATTTTATCCACAAAAATCTGCACCAGCTCGAAGTTAAGCTCACTGCAGTCGGTATATCGGCGGACAACCTCAGCGGCGGTTTCGGAGTTGGCGCTCAGAGCGCGGACTTTGGCAAGCCGCTCCTTCGTAACAGCAAGCAGCTCCTCGTTCGCACGAAGCTCCTCGGAAAACGACTGCGCCAGCTCCGAATACATTCTCTCGTCGATAATGCCTTTCGCTTTATCCATATAGAGCGTTTTGAGGTATTGGCTGTTCTCGGAGAGCAGCTTCTCAAGCCGCGCTTCCTCCCTTTCGAGACTCTCGCATTGGGCGCGGGTTCTGTCCGTTAAGACAAGCCGCTCGGCAAGCTCTTCCTCGTTCAGCAAGTCGGAGATAAGAGCGCGGAACTCCTCCAGAACCAGAGCGCAGAGCTTATCGTAACTCACCGACATTCCCACACACTCCTCGGGAGCGTAATATCTCGTGGAGCAGCGCAGATACCGCCTCCCGTTCGCGGAGGAGCTCCCCTTGGACACCCGTGCGCTCTTCCCGCATTCCGAACAGAACACCTTACGCGAAAAAACGTTGATATTGCAGCGCTCAAAAGATGGCTTCTGCTTTGAACCGAGAATTCTCTGCGCCGCAAGCCACGTTTCCCGCTCAATGATAGGCTCGTGGGTGTTCTCCGCCCTTATCCACTCGGATTTGTCGGTGGGCTTGACTATCTTGGATTTGTAGGAAACGGAATGCGCCTTGTTCTGGACGAGATTTCCTATATACACCTCGTTTGTGAGAATATTCCCCACCATAAAGTATCGCCACAGATGCGAGGATTTTGCGCTGCTGCCGTTTTTGTAGTGCTCCCCGTGCGAGGTCTTATAGTCGGCGGGAGTGGGAATATGCAGGCGGTTCAGCTCGCGGGCTATGGCGGTTCTCCCCATACCCGAGAGATAGAGCGAGAAAATCTTCCGCACGACAGCGGCTGCTTCCTCGTCAATAACCAAGTGTCCCTTTTTCGCTTCGTCCTTTTTGTAGCCGTATGGGGCGAACGCTCCGATAAACAAGCCCTCTCGTCTGCGGCTGGTAAGCACCGCCTTGATATTCTCCGACATATCCTCCAGATACCACTCGTTGATAAGCCCGTTTATCTGGCGAGCTTTTTTGTTTCCCTTAACCGCGGTATCGGCGTTATCCACAACCGACACAAAGCGCACTCCCCACAATGGGAAAAGGTAGTTTATGTATTTCTCCACAAGCTCGATTTCACGGGTAAAACGGCTCTGCGTCTTGCAGACAATCACGTCAAACCTGTGCGCCTCGGCGTCTTTCAGAAGCTGATTGAACGCGGGGCGGTTGCGGTCGCTTCCCGTGAAATCATCATCGCTGTACACCTTGTAGACCTCCCACTCCTTATCCGCGCAATACTGTGCGAGCATTGACTTCTGGTTGGCTATACTGTTGCTGTCGTCCTCCGCGTTCGTCTTGAACTTATCCTCCTCGGATAAACGGCAATAAATTGCGGCTTTGTAGGTATTGTCAGGCGTTTTAATCACCTCCGCTCGCAATGTCTCGGTTTTCTGCTCTTTCTATATACTCTTTCCATTTTTTGATAAACAGCTCCCTGCGTTCCTGAACGCTTGTGCTTTTGAAAACACTGTTTAACATAAAAATCACCTCCCTGTTACTATATGTGAAAAGGCGATAAACAATGAACAAAGCAGCAGCTTGTCGGCTCGTCCGACATTTCATCATTATTTGGCGAAACCTGCATTGACAGTCGGGGTTTTCTATGCTATAATTAGAACAGTCATTTGATTTTGCCGAAAGGAGAAGCTATGGCGTCAAGCAAGGAATATCTGAACTTCATACTCGGTCAATTATCGGAGCTTGAAGGCATTGAATACCGACAGATGATGGGCGAATACATCATCTACTACAAGGGGAAAATCGCCCTTGAAATCTGCGACAACAGACTGTTGGCAAAGCCCGTGAAATCGGCGTGGGAGCTTATGCCGAACGCCGCTCTTGAGCCTCCCTACGAGGGTGCAAAGGAAATGCTTGTCGTGGACAATCCCGACGACAAGGAGTTTCTGCAAAATCTGCTTATAGCAATGTACGACGAGCTTCCTGCGCCGAAGCCAAAGAAAAAGAAAACGGAGAAGAAATGAAACTTATTGAACGCACAATTGAAAATCCCGAAAATGACGCAATTATTCTGGAATACCACGAGTTTACGCAGGAATTTGCGGACATTAAGAACTACATTCTCGACAACGGGCAGCTTTTCCCCGTCTACAACAAGGAAAAGGCGCTTATCAAGCTGAAAATCAAGGAAATCCTCTACTTTGAAGCCGTGGGGGAGCTGGTGTTCGCCTACACCGAGCAGGGCGTATTTGAGGTTAAAATGCGCCTGTATCAGGTTGAAGATAAGCTCGAAAAGAACAACGTTCTCAGAGCCTCGAAATCGTTCCTCATCAACCTGTATCGGATAGCGGCGGTTACTCCCGCGCTTAACGGCAGACTTATCGCAACAATGGACAACGGCGAAAAGGTTATGATTTCCCGACAGTACGCGAAAATTATCACAGACCGCTTCCTGAAAGGTCTGGTATGAAAGGAGGGGACAGTATGAAAGAGAAATTTGCTTTTAAAAAAATGCTCTCGGATTTCCTTAATATCAATGCGGAAACTACGCTTTCAATCGCAATTATCGGAACAATTTTTGCAAAAGACGTGCAGATTGGATTTCAACATTTCTTCCTCCCGATTTGTCTGTCGTTATTGTATCTAATCCCCTGTATTCCGCTGTATTTCAAGGAAAATCTGCCGATAAAATATGTCCTTATCCAACGTGTGGCGGAGCTTGTCTTTATAGAAGCAATATCAATAATAACAGCTTATCTTCTGATAGGGCACGTTCTGAATATATGGGGCTATGTTGTAATCGGAGTCTCCGTAATGATATTCGATTTCCTCACATATCTTCTGCAGTGGTTCTTCGAGAAAAGCACCGCCGACAAGATAAACAACGCAATCGCCGAGCTCCGCAAAAATCAAGCGGACAGCGACAAGTAATAATCTCCGCAGACCGCACGGCAAACCCGCGCGGTCTTATTTTAAAAACCGCTTGTATTTCGGAGCGATATGTGATATAATGGAGTAGAAAAACATTATGGGTGATAACAAATGAAAAACAAAACCTTTTTTGACAGCATAAAATGCGCGTTACGCGGACTATTCGCGGGGATAAAAACCGAGAAGAATTTCCGCGTCTATTTCGTTATTGCCGCAGTTTTCTTCGCCCTCAATCTGTTTTTGAAAATCTCGCTTACGGAACATATCGTCTACTTCGGAATATGCGCGGGAGTGTTCTCTGCGGAGTTCCTCAACACCGCTGTCGAACACCTCTCCAACCTGATTTCGGAGGAGTTCAACGACAGAATAAAGCTTGCAAAGGATATAGCCGCCGCGGGCGTGCTGGTTTGGGGATTTGTGTTCTTCGGAATAGAAATTGCATTCGCCGTGAGGCATTTCGTATTATGATAGGCTCGATGTATCTCACAATGTCCCCCGTGATTGTCGGGGGAATTCTGAATATGATATTCACGAAAACGCCGCTCTACCGAAAGCATTGTTCGCCCATTGACGGGAACAAAACGCTTAAAGACGGAAAGAGGATTTTCGGCGATAACAAGACCTGGACAGGCTTCTTTTCAATGATTGTATTCACCTGCGCCGCGCAGGTGGTAAAGGGACTTATTCTCGCGGCGGCGGGCGGAGAGCGGTTCGACGATTTCTACATAAGACACGAAAACACGCTTCCTTACAACGTGATAATAGGCGCGGTTCTGGGGTTTGTCTATATGCTGTTTGAGCTGCCGAACAGCTTCATCAAGCGGAGATTTGACGTTCCTCCCGGGAAAACCGTCGGCGGAGTGCGCGGGGTGTTGTTCTACATCATCGACCAGATTGACTCGCTTATCGGGGTAATGCTTGTACCCGTAATCGTTTCGGAGATAAGCTTCGGGAAATATCTGCTCTATATTCTGCTCGGCGGCGGGACGCATATCGCCGTTAATCTCATACTCTACACAGCAAAAGTGAGGAAAAACCTATGAAGCATCTTATCGGCTGCTACAACAAGTCAGTTATACTCACCCACATAGGAATAATAGCGGCGTTGGTGGGAATGGCATTCATCCGAACCCGTGATGCGGCTGTTATCTGCCTGATTGCAGCAGGAATATGCGACCTCTTTGACGGTGCGATTGCCCGCCGCTGCAAGCGAAACGAACAGGAAAAAGCGTTCGGAGTGCAGCTGGATTCGCTGGCGGACTTGGTTTCGTTCGGGGCGTTTCCGTTCGTTTTCCTCGTGAATTTCGTTCCCGATGAAGC
>JBJESC010000170.1:0-3514 GCA_051882615.1 Oscillospiraceae bacterium | reverse complement strand
GTAAGGTCGGGAACCATAACTGTCACGCAGCCCGCTCCCGAAGCCGACTTCACACCGTTAGGCGAATCCTCAAGTGCCATACACTCGCTCGGAGAAAGCCCAAGCTGTTCCGCCGCATAGATGTAAATCTCGGGGCTTGGTTTTCCCCTCTGCACCATTGCAGCGCAGATTATCTTATCAAACCGCCCGAAAATTCCCACCTGCGAAAGATAATTCTTTGCCCTCTCGTAATCCGTAGCGGTACACACCGCCGCACGAATTCCGCAAGAATTCAGGTAGTCAAGCAGCTCGACCGCTCCCTTCTTCAGCTCCAAAGGATTTTGAGCAAAGTAGTCCTGCATAAGCTGCATTCTGCGGCTGCGAACCTTAATATAGTCGAACCCCTCTCCGAACTGCTCCTTGAGGTACGGAACAGCGTAGCTTCTGTGCAGAGAGCGCAGATACAGCGCGTGCTCTCTCGTCATCGGGAAGCCCATTTCATTCGCCGCCTGAACCCAGTATTTAACCAGCAGCTTCTCGGTATCGAGCAGGAGACCGTCCATATCAAAGATAACCGCTTTAACCATAACGCCCCCACCCTCTAAGAATTCAAATCGGCTCATATTCTTTACTGTCCAACTTACCTCATTGTAATTATATCACAAATACGCAAAAAAGTCAACATTATTTGCATTTGTATATCAATGGATAAAAATATTCTGATATTTACAAAAAAATCTGAAAAAGGACTTGAAATTTCAGAATAAATGTGTTATAATCACAAGGTATGGTATTTTAGAAAAATGGAGGACGTTCCCGTAATGAATATTTTTGAGATTATCAGTGCGATTATTCTTATTATCGCTTGTGTTTTCATAGTTGTTGTAGTACTGATGAAGGACACCAAGACGCAGATGTCACAGTCCATCTCGGGTACAACAGCCGACAGTTTCTTCCAGAAAAATGCAGGAAGAACGAAAGACGCAATGCTCAACAAGGCGACGATTGTTGCGGTAATTGTGTTCTTTGTTCTGGCGCTTGCGGTTAACGTAATCAATGTGTATTGGAGCGGTGACAAGACCGCTGAGTCGGAATCTTCCGTGACAAGCAGCGAGACCGTTGACGATACTTCTTCGGACGCTTCTTCCGAAGAAACAAGCTCGACTGCTTCCGATACTTCTTCGGACACTTCTTCCGATGAGACAAGCTCGACAACATCAGAATAATCAAAGGACAGGCTGAAAGCCTGTCTTTCTTTTAATGTTAAATATTAGTAAAACAGGAGGTTTGCAGATGAATAAGCTTAAAATCAGCATTATTGACAATCTTTACAATTTCAAGGAGCTTACCGAAAAAGAGCTTCTGAAAAAGCTTGACCTTACTAAAAAGAATTCCAAAAAGCTCTCCGACACCCTTGCACAGATGAAAAAATACGGCGATATTACAAACAAGAAAGGCGTATGGAGACTTAAAAATCCCGACGAGTATTTCACTGCGGAGGTATCGCGCGTTACTCCGCGAGCGGGCTTTATCCGTGATACAAACGCCGCGGACGACGAGTACTTCGTGCGCGGACGCGATATGCGCGGCGCAATTCCCGGAGACGTGGTTCTTGCAAAGATGACGCTGGAGGCGCTTGAAGGCCGCAGTCCCGAGGCGGTTGTAATCTCCGTTCTTCGTGAGAGCGACAGACTGCTCACGGGAGTTATCGTATCCGAGAACAATCGACTTATGGTTATGCCCGACGACTTATGCAACGAGCCGCTTTTCATCTCGAAGCCGGGTGACAAGCCGCTGTGTATTGGCGACAAGGTTGCGTTCAGCATTAAAAAGCGCGGCGAACGACACTTTGACCATACCGTTTCAATTGTTGAAACCTTCGGAAATTCGCAGTGTGCCAAAACCTGCGCGGAAGCGTATATGCTCGTAAACGGACTGCACACCGAGTTCCCCGAGGACGTTCTCCTTGAAGCCTCAAAGCTGGATATTGACGAGCCCGACGAGGACGAGGTTGCCCGCCGTCTTGACCTGCGCGGCGAGGCAATCTTCACGATAGACGGCGCTGATACCAAGGATATTGACGATGCAATCTCCATCACAAAGACGGATAACGGATATAAGCTGGGAGTTCACATTGCAGACGTCTCGCATTACGTCAAGAAAGGCTCTCCGCTCGACAAGGAAGCGTTCACCCGAGGAACTTCGATTTACTATGCGGACAGAGTTGTCCCTATGCTCCCCAAAGAGCTTTCCAACGGGATTTGTTCGCTTAACCCGAATGTTGACCGTCTTGCGTTCTCCTGCCTGATGGATGTATCCGCGGACGGAAAGCTGGAGGGATACAAGTTCGAGAAAACCGTAATCAGAAGCCGCGTCAAGGGCGTTTACGCCGAGGTTAACAAAATCCTTGACGGTTCTGCCGATGATGAAATAAAGACTAAATACGCGAATGTTATCGACAGAATCCCCGTTATGCTGGAGCTTTCGCAAATTCTGGAGAAGAACCGTGCAAACCGCGGCGCTCCCGAAATTGACACGCTTGAAACCAAGATTGTGACGGACGAAAACGGCGTCTGCATTGACGTTAAGCCCCGTGAGCGCGGCGTTGCCGAGGGGATTATCGAGGAATTTATGCTCATCGCCAACAATGCGGCGGCAAACCTCGCAATGAAGGAGAATTTCCCGTTCGTATACCGAATTCACGAAGCGCCGCCCTCCGAGAAGCTGCTCGCTCTGGGCGACACGCTCACCGCTCTGGGCGTGAACTCCGAGGTAATCAACGAAAAGTCCTCCGCAGCCGACCTTGCGAAAATCCTTAGGGACAGCCGCGACAGCGACAAATATATCGTTATTAACCGTATTGTACTGCGCACAATGATGAAGGCGAAGTACTCGCACGAGCCGCTCGGTCACTACGGACTTGTAATGCCCGAATATTCGCACTTTACCTCGCCTATCCGCCGTTACGCAGACCTTTCGATACACAGAATACTCACGGACTATGTTTACGCGCTGAGCAACGAGAAGCTCAACAAGAAGTACAAGGAATTCGCCGAGGATGCGGCGCGTCAGGCAAGTAACACCGAGCTTTCAGCCGTCCGCTGTGAGCGCGAGTGCGAGACTCTCTATATGGCTGAATATATGAAGAACCATATCGGTGAGGAATTTGAGGGCTTTATCTCGGGAGTATCGCCCAACGGAATTTTCGTTGAGCTTCCCAGCACGATTGAGGGTATGGTATCAGTCACCGCAATGCCTGTCGGAGAGTACGAGGTTCAGCACGGAGTAATCCTCACGGGTGCGGCAAACGGAAAGGTATTCACCGTCGGCGACCCAATCAAGGTGAAGCTCACGTCGGTGAATGTAAACGGCGGCTTTATCGACTTTGCACTCTGCGAATAATATTAAATCCGATTGTCCCCGCGGCAGTCGGATTTTTTCGTTATCATTTAAACACAATAACCAAATTTTCCGCTATTATGCCGCGAACTATCAACGACATTACCATTGACTAAAGAAAAAGTTTGTGATAAAA
>JBJESC010000169.1:0-14952 GCA_051882615.1 Oscillospiraceae bacterium | reverse complement strand
ATGGGGGAATTGTACCCAAATTACGCTAAAAATACATAGCTTTATGATATACGAAAGGAAATGGTTATGGCACTTTTCGATACGACAGCTTTCAGAATAGTTGAACAGGGTATTGCCGCAAACTGGCAGAAGCAGCAGCTGATATCCTACAACATTGCGCACGAGGATACTCCGAACTACAACTGCCGCTATCTTGAGTTCGGTGGAATTCTCAAGGATAAGCTCCGCGCCAACGGCACTATCAAGAAAGAACTGAACCTGACGCAGACGCTCATCGTTGACCGCTACACCGACGACCAGGCGGACGGCAACAACGTTGACCACGATACTCAGATGGCGGAAATGGCGAAGGTTCAATATCAGATTGACGCGCTCATAAACCAGATGAACGGAAATTTCTCCCGCATGAGAAGCGCAATAGTCAGATCGTAATTCGGAGGACTGAGATATGGCTTTTTTAAGTTCGCTTAATATTCCGCTTTCGGGAATGACCGCAGAGCGATTCAGACTGGATATTATCGCACAGAATATCAATGCTGCCGATACATACGCTACAAATGCGGAGGACGTTTATAAGCGTCAGATGGTGGTTTTCGGCGAGGACAGAACCTTCAAATCTGTTCTTGCGGGAAGAATGAGAGAGGGTACATATATCCCCAGAATTTACAGCTACACCAAGTACCGCGGCGTGGAAGTCAAGAGAGTGGTTGAGGACGAAACTCCCGTGGAGCCTGTTTACAGCCCCGACAATCCTCTTGCGGACGAAAACGGTTATGTATACGAGTCCAACGTTGACCTCATCGTAGAGCAGGCGGACGCGATTGAAGCGACAAATATGTTCAACGCGAACAAGAGCATCTATGAGGCTATGCAGTCGATTATTCAGGCTTCGCTGAATATCGGAAAGGGTTAAGAAGGTTTTTCGGGTTCCGCTGCAGCTGTCCCGAAGGGGCGCTTGTGAAATGAAAGGATAACACAATGGCTATTGAAACAAATATGCTTCTTCCGCTGACGATGGCGACTAACAAGCCGCTGGATCAGCTTGCACAGATGGGCGAGATGCGTTCGATGGATTCCGACAGAGTTGTGATGGCAGATGTCGGCAAGGCTTCGTTCCTCGATATATTCAAGGGCTTGTACGATAATGTTGTTGAGACAAACGAGCAGGTTGACAGAGACGCGATTGACCTTATGCTCGGCAATATCGACGACCTTGCAACGGTTCAGGCAAACATCGAAAAGGCGAATATCGCGGTTGAATTGCTGGTTGCGGTTAAGAATGAGGTTATTTCTTCGTATAACTCAATCATCAATATGCAGATATAATGACACAAAAATAAAAAATGACGCGGGGCGTTGTTTTTGGAGGCTTATGCTTAAATGAATGAACGAATAAAAAAAGTGACAACCGTCATAAAGGATAAGTGGTCGGGATTTTCAACGGCTGTGAAAATTATGCTGATTGCTATTCCTGTGGCGATTGTTGCGATTATCATTGTACTTGCCGTTATCTTAAATCACAAGGGCGAGGCGGTGCTGTTCTCGGGACTTAACAATACCGAGGCGAGCGAGATTGCGGCGGCTATCTCGGATTTGGGAATTGAGGATGTGAAGCTGCGTGGCGACTCGATTCTCGTTCCCGAGGATCAGGTGGATACTCTGCGTATGAAGCTGTCGGTTATGGGCTATCCCAAGGATTCCTCAAACTACGACATCTGGAACGATGGAATCAACCTTTGGTCTACCGCGAGTGATAAGGCAGAAGTCGCAAGACAGCAGCGTGAGGCGAGAATTGCCTCTACGCTCAGACAGCTTGAACCTGTCAAGGCGGCTCACGTTATTCTTGACATTCCCAAAACAAAGGATTATACCATTACTCCCGAAAGCGAGACGCCCAGCTGCTCGGTTACGCTTGAGCTTGTTGCAGGTGAGGAACTGACAAACGCCGAGGTTCGCGCGATTTTTTCGCTGGTTTCGACAAGCGTTGATAATCTTACATATGACAATATCTCCGTTACCGATACTTTGGGACGTTCCTACGAGTGGATTTCCAAGGAGCAGGAGGAAGCCGAGGGCATAGACGCTTCGGGCATTCCGATTGCGAGAAAGCGCTGGGCGTTCCAGAGAGATATGGAAAACGCACTGATGTAGCAGCTTAAGCCGTTCCTTGAAAAGATTTACGGAGCTAACGGATATGCCGTAAGCGTTGCGGCACAGCTGGATTATGACGCGCGTTCCGTTGTGGAAACGGAGTATCGACCTGTTGACAATGATAACACGGGCGGTCTTCATCACGACAAGCATATTGAGTCCAATGTCGGTCTGCTGGATGGCGCGGGTCTTGTGGGTGAATCTTCCAATGCGGATTTGTCGCCCGATTATCCCACGCTCAGCGGAGTTGACGATGGGGAACAGTACTATTATAATTATGACGAGTCCGAGTATGATGTTTCCAACACCATTACGAAGATTGAAAAGGATGGCTACGACATTGAGAAGCTCACGGTCGGAGTTGCCATCAATACCGCTGAGATGACTGCGGCAAACCGCGAGGCAATTCAGCTTACAGTAGCTCGCGCGGTTGGCACTGACCTTGACAGCGTTTCCGTACTTGCAACGCCGTTTGTTCTTCCGAGCACAACGGGCGGCAGCTCGGGCAGCGACGGAGTTATCATTCCTACAAGACCTGTTGACAGCTTCAGAAATACGCTGCTGTTCCTTGTGATTGCACTTGGTACCATACTTGTGGCTCTGCTCATTGTATCGCTGTTTATGAGCAAGAACCGCAAGAAGAAAATCAGACGCAGACAGGAAATGGCGATTGCGGCTGCTCAGGCGGCAGCGGCAGACCAGGGCAGCACCGCATGGAACGAGGGCGAGGCGCCCAAGGAAGTCGATTTCAATATCGCAAGCCTTACGGAGGAGGCGGGCAAGGATTCGCGCGAGACTATTCTCAAGCGCGAGATTGCTGAGTTTGCTCACACCAATCCCGAAATCGTGGCTTCTATCATCAGCAATATGATAAGAGAAGAACTGTAATTTCCTGCCGGAGCGCATCTGAATATTGAAAGAGGGGACCACAATGGCGTCAAAAGATGATAAAAAAGAAGGCGGCATGACCGCCGCACAAAAGACTGCGTTGGTTTTAGCGTCGGTCGGCGCGGAGAATGCGTCCAGCATATATAAGCACTTATCGGACGACGAGGTTGAGGCGATTTCGGTTGAGCTTGCAAGAATGGAGTATCACCCGATTGATGTTGTAGAGGGCGTGCTGAACGAGTTCTACGAGCTGTGCCTCACTCAGAAAGTCGTTGCGGAGGGCGGTCTTGACTACGCGAGAAACGTTCTGGAAAAGGCGTTCGGAGCGGAGGCGGCAGACTCGCTTCTCAATCGTATCACAAAACAGCTTGAAACGAAGTCTTTTGATTTCGTTCGCAAGGCTGACTATAAAAATCTGCTGGCTATCGTGCAGAATGAGCACCCGCAGACAATCGCGCTTATCCTCTCGTATGCGCGAATTGATCAGGCTTCGGCAATCCTCTCCGAGCTTCCTAAGGAGAAGCGCGTTGAGGTTGTAGAGCGTATCGCAAATATGGACAGAGCTTCACCGGAAGTTGTTAAGTCTATTGAGGTTTCGCTTGAAAAGAAGTTTGCAACGCTGGCAAGCTCCGAGTCTATGGAGGTCGGCGGTATCAGCTATGTTGCTGAGATTATGAATAACGTTGACCGCGCTACCGAGAAGTACATCTTCGATGAACTCACAGCGCGTGACCAGAAGCTGGCTGACCTTATCAAACAGAAGATGTTCGTGTTCGAGGATATTGTCAATCTCGAATCCAAGGATATTCAGGAGTTTGTCAAGCAGGTGGACTCCAAGGATCTGGCTGTCGCTATCAAGGGCTCTACGCAGGAGGTTGCGGAGTGCATTTTCTCGAATATCTCCTCTCGTGCGAGAGAGAACTTGCAGGCGGATATTGAGTATCTGCATAATGTCCGTATGCGTGACGTTGACGAGGCGCAGCAGCGTATTGTCGGTATCATCAGACGTCTGGAACAGGAAGGCGCGATTACTATATCCCGCGGCGGAAACGACGAGATTATCGCTTAACCGCCTAAATCGGAGGGGATTACTTGGGAGTACTTAAATATAATTCCGTTCGGTGGACGGGCGGTGTGGATATTCAGAATACGGTTGATATTCACCGTCCGCACTCGGCAGAGCACGAAACGGGAAGCAAAAGCGGAGAGACGACGTCCGAAAAACACGCGGGCGACATCGAAAACCAAAGCCCGGAAGAGCCCAAGTCCCGCTTTTCACCTGAGGAAATTCTGGTTCAGCGTGAAACCGAGATTATTCTGCGTGAGCGTGAGCTGGAGCATATCCGCGACGAGCTTAATCTGCTTCGTGAGCAATATGTGGAGCAGGGAAAGAACGTTATTCTTGAAGCAAAGCGCAGGGCGGAGGGGATTATCAGAACTGCGGAGCAGCAGTCTGCCGATATTGTTGCTGACGCTCAGAAGCAGCGTGATGATGTCCTGATTAAGGCTCGTCAGGAGGGCTTTGAGCACGGCAAGAAGGACGGTGTGGCGGCTGTGATGTCGGCAGGTCAGACCATTCTTGACGATGCTCGGGACTATGCCGAGCGCATTAACGTTCAGAAAGCGGAGCTTTTTGAGCGCTACGAAAAAGAAATTTACGAAACAGTAATGGATATTGCGAATAAGGTCACCATGGATTCTATGTCCGTCAAGGACGGAACGGCAGCAAGAAAGCTGATTAAGAAAGCTGCCAAGGAGTTCAGAAATTCGCAGATTATCCGAATTACGCTTGATGAGAACGGCGCTTCTACCGAGCTTGCGGGCGATTATGAGTTCCTAAAGGAAGTCGGCGGCGGTATTGCTCACGTTGAGGTAGAGCTGCTTAAGGACGCCGAGCCGGGAACGGTGATTGTTGATAACGGCGAGGAGATTACGGACGCGGGAATTCAGACTCAGCTCAAGATGATTCAGGAGCTGGGAAAGGGAATGTTCGCGGGTAAGCTGCCGAAAAGAAAGCGTACCAAGAAGTCGGAAGCCGATGAGGAAGTTTCGGAGGACTCCGACGAGGAATAAGTGATAACAGAGAGCGGAGGGGTCTGAATGCTTAATCTTGCGGGATTGCGCGAGGAAATAAAGGAAAGCGACCTCTTCCGATATATGGGTAAAATCGAGAAGATAGTCGGAATGACTATCGAGGCGAGCGGCCCTGCCGCAAATATCGGCGATGTGTGCAGAATTTTCTCAAAGGATATGTCGTCCTTTATTCACGCGGAGGTTGTTGGCTTCAACAAGAGCAACGTTCTGCTGATGCCGTACACCGATATTGAGGGTATAGGCCCCGGAAGCATTGTTGATAATACGGGCGACAAGCTCAATGTCAAGGTGGGCAAGGAGCTTACGGGCAGAATAATCGACGCGCTGGGAAATCCGCTTGACGGAGGACCGGAGGTTGATTATTCCGACGAGGTTTCAATAACGGGAATTCCCGTAAATCCGTTTACCAGACCGCCTATTCACGAGAAAATTGAACTCGGAGTAAAGGCGATTGACGGAATGCTCACGATGGGCAAGGGTCAGAGAATGGGTATCTTCGCAGGCTCGGGCGTTGGTAAGTCAACGCTGATGGGTATGATTGCGAGGAAGGTCAAGGCGGACGTTAACGTAATCGCTCTGGTGGGAGAGCGTGGACGTGAGGTTCGTGAGTTTATCGAGCGCGACCTCGGCGAAGAGGGTATGGCGCGTTCTGTGCTGGTGGTTGCTACCTCCGACCAGCCCGCTATGATGAGAAGCAAGTGTCCGCTTACCGCGACAGCGATTGCGGAGTACTTTATGAATCAGGGCAAGGATGTCCTGCTGATGATGGATAGTCTGACGCGATACGCAATGGCGCTCCGCGAGGTGGGACTTTCCACGGGTGAACCGCCGATAGCGCGCGGCTACACGCCTTCTATTTACAGCGCTATGCCGAAGCTGCTGGAGCGTGCGGGTAATTTCCCGAAAGGCTCTATCACGGGCATTTACACCGTCCTTGTTGAGGGCGACGACACCAACGAGCCTATTGCCGATACGGTAAGAGGTATCATTGACGGTCACATTATTCTTTCAAGAAAAATCGCGGCGCAGAACCACTATCCCGCGATTGACATATTATCGAGCGTTTCCCGTCTGATGTCGGAGATTGCCGACCCCGAGCACAAAGCCGCGGCGGGAAAGCTGAGAAATCTTCTCTCGCTGTACAACAACAACTTCGACTTGATTTCGATTGGCGCGTACAAGCATGGCACAAATCCCAAGCTTGACGAGGCAATTAACAAGATTGACGCTATCAACAACTTCCTTATGCAGTCCGTTGATGACAGCGTTGGTATGGAAGAGACAATCAAGCGGCTGATTGACGCGGTTGCGGATAAAAAGGGCGCGTGATTGACGAGTGGTTTTAACGCCTGATTTTGAGAGGGGCTTTGGGATTGAAGAAGTTTGAATTCAGTCTGCAAAAACTGATGGATTTCCGTGAACAGGAGCTTGACAGGCAGAAGAACACCCTCGCGCTGCTTCAGGCAGACCTGAAGCGGATTGAGGAGGCGCGGGAGCTGCTTATCGAGAAGGTTGCCGAGCAGAGCGAACAGCTTGAGCGCGTTTTCAGGCTCGGGGCAACTGCAATTGATATTGCGACAAGAAAACGCTACATTGTATCTCTTCAGCAGGAAATTCACATAAAGGAGCAGCTGGAAATCCAGAAAAAACAGGAGATTGAAAAGCAGCTTGGGGTTGTGGTTGAGGCGACCAAGGAAGTGCGTACCCTCGAAAAGCTGGAAGAAAAGCAGCTTGAGGAGTACAAGGCGGCAACACAAAAGGAAAACGAGCTGTTTATAGAGGAATTTGTCAGCGGTCAGGCTGTGAGAGCCTCAATGCAGCAGAACTAATTCGGTATCCGGGCGAATAGCCTTGATATATAACTATTTAATAAGGAGGAGGTGAAAAAATGACAGTAGCAATGAACTCAAACGGCAGCTATCGTGCGGATTTTATGCTGAGCGACGCGGCGATGCCTCAAAGGGCAAATCAGACGGCAAAGCAGGACGACGGTTTTGCGAAGCTGTTGGACAGCCGTTCGGGCGAGCAGGATAAGCCGACCGGTTCGGTTAATTCTTCCCAAACGGTGAATGCGGAGAGCACATACCAATCTCCCGAGCCGAAAGCGGAGCTTGAGCGGGTGTGCGAGGTTCCCGATAAGGAGTCGCTGGTGGTAAAGCCGTCCGAAGAGCTCACGACTATGCGCGCAGAAGAGGCGGTTATTCCCGAGGACACTATGGAGCTTGCAAAGCAGATTGTCAGCGGTGAAATCAAGCTTGAGGATATTCCGATTGACAGGCTAACGTTTGAACTGCTTAAAGCGATTATCGTTGTGAAGAAGCAGGAGGTTTCCAAGGACGAAAGGGAAGAAAAGCCGAACGTGTTCGACACGACAATGCAGCTTGTAATGCAGAACAACGCCGCAATGACCTTGGAACAGCAGATTTTCCTCGAAATTTCGCTGATTGTCGAAGCGGACAGCGAGCAATCGCTTCTTGCAAAGCTTGACGTGATAGGCGAGACGATGGAGAGCGCTCCCGAAAATCTACTTCCGCTGATTGAAAACACATTTGCCGATAATACACGGTTTGTGGATAACGAACAGGCGGCGGAGCAGAGCGCGGAGATACCCAAGGAATTCGCAAAACCCTCAGACGGCGTTAAACCCGCAGACAGCGCAAGCGAATCGCCGGAGCCAAAGGGAGAGGTCGTAGTCAGAAAGATTACGCAGCCCGAGCAAAAGGATTTCTCGCAGCAGGAAAGCGCGGAACAGAATTCTTCAGGAAAGCAGCAGACTTCTATTTCCAAGGAAATAAGCGAGGAGCTTGAAATGCTCAAATCCGCAAAGCTCAACAGTAAGGCGAAAACCGATGTCGTGCAGACCGAAGAAGCTGCACAGAATGTGAAATCGGAAAAGACCGACGCAGCAGCGCCTGTTCAGACGACAAACCCGCTCAATGTGGAGTCACCGATAGTGCTTACGGGCAGAAACGGTGAGATGGTGCAGGTTCGTCCGAGCGAGATTGTTTCGCAGGTTGCGAAGCTGGTACAACAGGCGGTTTCCGAAAATCGGGAGGCTACCGAGTACAGTATGGTGCTAAATCCCGAGGAGCTTGGCAGAATTACCGTAAAGCTGGTTAAGGCGGCTGACGGTGCGGTTTCCGTTACTATCGTAGCCGAGAATGCAAGCACACAGCGCATGCTTGAGCAGAACGGCGAGCTTATGCAGAGCAATCTCAGAGCAAACGGAGTTCAGCTCCAGAGCTGGCAGACCGTAAACGAAGCGCATCAGGAAACAATGCAGCGCGAGTATGACGGAAGCAGCAAAAATCCCTACTACCGCGAGGAGGACGAGAATTCCGATGAGGAACAGTCGGAGGGAGAATCGTTCGCGGACATTATCGCGGCAATGTAACATTCAGGAAAGGAGGAAAAGAAATGGCAGACGATATTTTCAGCGTCCTGTCCTCGGCAGACCAAATCAAGAGTAATTACGAGATGTACAAGGACAAATTCGTTGATTCTTCCGATGATATTGTAAATCAAGAAACGTTCTTGAAGCTTCTGGTGGCGGAAATGTCAAACCAGGACCCGTTGGAGCCTACTTCAAACTCGGAGTTCATTTCACAGCTGGCACAGTTCTCGTCAATGCAGTATATGCTGGATTCCAGTAAGTACGCGGAGTCGAACTACGCTGCGGGACTTGTCGGAAAGACGGTTACCGCTACAAAGATGGAAGGCACGGAGGCTGTTACCAAGACAGGCGTTGTTGAAAAAGTTTACAAGGGCGCAGACAACAGCTATCTTGTAACGGTTGACGGCGAGGATTTCGCACTGAAGAACATCAGCTCCGTTCAGTCCGCTCCCGAAAATTCAGACTCATCGAGTATTGGTAATTCCACAAGCTCTTTGGGCGACAGTATTTCCAGAGCGGCTATGATGGTAGGAATGTTCGCAACGGTGCAGCCGAGCGATAATGGCGTTACGGTTGCGGGATTGATTGACGCTATTAGAGTTAAGGACGGCAAGATTTACGCGGTTATCAACTCACAGGACTACGAGCTTGATAAGCTCAAGGAAGTAACCTACGCTATCCCTGCTGATGACGTTGAGGAAGAAAACGTTGACAATTCGGATACCGCTGATAATAACGCAGACGACGGAAGCACTCGGGCAAACAACGATGCGGACGGCGATGACGTTCAATCAACGGCTGTAGGCGCGGAAATGTAATAATTCGGGAACGGAGTCCCGAGAGGTAATGGTATTAAACAGGAGGTTTAGCAATGCTGATAAGCGAATATTTAGCGCTTCGCAATCAAATCAGCGTTACAACCGGTTCTCATATCAGCACAGGTAATGTCAGCGTCCCCGATTTGCCGGGTGAAAGCACGGAAAGCTTCGCAGCGGCGCTGAAAAGTAAAATCGAAGAAAAACAGGGCGTTGAATTCACCAAACACGCAATCCAGAGACTTTCGGAAAGAAGCATTGACATCACCGAGGGCGATATGCTGGAGCGGCTGAACAAGGGCGTCGGTATCGCGGCGGACAAGGGAAGCAACGAAACGTTGGTGCTTGTCGGCGAAAACGCATTTGTTGTAAGCGTGAAGAACAACAAGGTTATTACCACAGTTCCCAAAGAGGAGCTTAAGGGTAACATTTTTACAAACATTGATTCTACCGTGATAATGTGAGCGTTTATGTTCACGATAATGAACGGACCTTCGGGAATTCATTTGACAGTCTGCGACTGAGACTGTCACACGGTAAACAAGTTATTTAGGAGGTCAATATGGTTAAATCACTTTATTCGGGTGTTTCGGGACTTAAAACCCACCAGCAGAGAATGGACGTTATCGGTAACAACATCGCTAACGTAAACACAGTCGGCAACAAGGCTGACGTAGTTACTTTCTCTGACGTTTACTACCAGACCAAGAGAAGCCCCTCTGCGGCTACTTCCACGTTGGGCGGCGTAAACCCCAGACAGGTTGGTTACGGCGTTAAGATGAACACCACCACCGCGAATATGACCCAGTCGGGTTATACACAGTCGGATAATAAGTTCGATATGGCGATTAACGGAAACGGATTTTTCCAGGTAATGGACGGCTCGGGCAATATCTTCTACACCAGAGCGGGTATCTTCAATATCGACGATGCGGGTTATCTCGTAAATGCCGATGGTTACCATGTTCTCGGTGTCACAGGCGACAGCCAGGGACAGGAGGCAGGCTCGGAGATTATCAGAGCGGTTATTCCCGCAACAGACGCAAAGGCTTCTTCGGCTACCAAGAGAATTAACGGTACGGACGTTACTCTTTCCGTATCCGCTCCCTCGGACTATACGAATATGACCGTTGCATTCCAGGACGCTGAGTTCCCGTATGCTACTTACGCGAACGATATTCTGACGATTTTCTTCAATCCCAACAGGCAGTACAACTCCCAGGAGGAGTTTGAGCAGGCGATTAACGACGCGCTTCAGGCAGGCGGTATTACTCTGCCCGACGATGTTTCGCTGAAGTTTGACTTTGCCGAAATTCCCAGCGATGCCGATGCACAGATTGCTGAAAACTCTATTTCGGGACTGATTTTCTCCACTCCCAACGCTACCGCCGAGCTTCAGTACAAGTATAAGAAATCCAGCGGAAACGGATATGATTATGCTTATATGAGATTTACCGTTGACGATAACGTAAGCAAGGACAAAGTAACAATTAAGTATGATGCAGGAATAAATGGCAACCCCACAGCGTCATACAGGAATGGCGAGTGGATTCTTACTCTTGACGAGGACACCGAGATGACCGATCTTCAGAAAGCCATTAACGCGGTTCTCGCGGACAATCCCACGGTTGCCGAACTGAAAGTTTCTTTCGTTTGCCCCGATAAGACTAAGAGAGCAGAAGTTTTGCAGGCATTTGACGGAACAACATCTACCGTAGAGGGTGCAAGAGATGCGGCACTTGGTTCGCTTGGTCTTGTGGTTCATGATGCGGGCGAATTTGCTAACAACTACAAGGTGACTTTCGCTTATACACAGGGCTACGATAAGACAAAGGCTGTCTGGGACGGCAATAACCTCACCGTGACAGTATGCGCTAATTCTTCTATTGCTGATGTTAATAAGGCAATTCTTGAAGCTGCTAACGGAAACACCAAGAAAATGCTTACATTCACCGACATCTCCGGTCTTGGCGATAACCCCACCTTTGATTACCAGCAGGTCGGCGATACTGCGACTTATACAATTACCCAGACAGATATTTACGGCACAACCAGAACAGGCACTTGGACAAGTACAACTCCTGTTGCAAAAACCCCGACAGAAGCAGAAGTAAGAGATTTCATTACAGCAACTCCCCCAACTACTACTCCTGCTGTTGATTTTAGTGGAGCGTACACTATTGATAGTATTGCGGCTCCGACGACTCCCGGTTCTACTGATTATACCATTACAGTAAGCGACGGTACCAATACCGCTACGTTTACGATGAGCAGTTCCACATTTGCACCTCCCACAGAGGCTGACGTTGCAGGTGCGACAGGCTGGACATACGTAAGCGCAGACGGAAAGGCTGTTGACGAGTCGCAGTTCTTCCTTGGCGACCCCGCTACTCCTTCCGGTCCTTATAACGCAGTCGGTAAGGACGAGAATGTTGCAGGTACTGTTTGGAACCCCGGTATGAGAGAGGCATTCTTCGGCGGCAACCCCGCAATCTCTCCCGCAGGCGGTAAGGACTCCTTCTTCACGGGCGTTGCAAAGGGACTTTCCACATTCGCGCTCGAGGACGGACGCAAGGGCGAGGAGCAGTCCTTCAAGGACTTCACCGACATCACCGTTCAGCAGGACGGACGTATCATCGGTCTGCACTCCGTTCACGGCTACATCGAAATCGGACGTATCGACATCGCTCAGTTCGATAACCCCAACGGTCTTGCTAAGGTCGGCGGCACCAACTTCCAGGAGACGGTTGCTTCCGGTAAGGTTAAGCTCTCTGTTGCAGGTCAGGGCGGCGCAGGCGTTGTGCTCTCGGGTGCTCTCGAAATGTCCAACGTAGACCTCGCAGACGAGTTCACAAATATGATTACCACACAGAGAGGATACCAGGCAAACTCCCGTGTAATCACAGTTTCCGACACTATGCTTGAGGAACTGCTCTCGCTCAAGAGATAATTATTAGTACAATTCGGCTCGCCGCAGACCTCGGTGAGGGGCCTGCGGCATAAGCCGCTTGTTTGAGGAACGTTTTATGATTTTTCTTACAAAGCTTGACGGCAAAACGTTTATGCTGAATGAAACCTTGATTGAAACGGTGAGTGAAACGCCCGATACGGTTATTGTCCTTGAAAACGGTCACAGCTACATTGTGCGGGAGAGCATGGCGGAGCTTCAATCCAAGATTTACGAAAACACCAGGCTTCAAAGGAGAGCGCGTCTGAAATGGCGCGATTCGGAAGAGCCTTTGACATAAACAGGGAAACGGATTTCCCGTAGTAATGCGAAAATATTTATAAAGTGAGGGATATGCTTTGAATTTATCGCTTATCATTGGTTGGGTTCTGTCATTCGGACTTGTTGTATTCGGTATCGTATTTGATACGAAAACCCTTTCATTAAATTTCGGCGCGTTTGTAAACTTCATTGATGTAGCGTCCTTGGCGATTACTATCGGTGGTACGATAGGATGCTTGGTGGCTTCGTTCCCGCTGTCATACCTTGCGGGTACTGGCAAGCGTTTTAAGATTGCGCTTATGCCCCCGAAATACGATCCCACAAAGTACATTACCGACATTGTTGAGTATGCGCAGATTGCCCGTACAAGAGGTCTGCTGGCTCTTGAAGAAAGCGCAAACCAGTGCTCCGACGCATTTATGAAGTCAAGCCTGATGATGATTGTAGACGCAAACGATCCCGAAAAGGTTCGCGGAATGCTCGATGATACCATTATGTTTATGTGTGAGCGTCACGAAAGCGGACGCGCGTTCTTTGAAAAGGGCGTCGGTATCTTCCCCGCATTCGGAATGCTCGGTACGCTGGTTGGTCTTATCAACATGCTTGCGAACGTTGACCTGTCCGACCCGTCGGGACTTACCTCAGGTATGGCGACAGCGCTTATTACGACATTCTACGGCTCACTGTTCGCAAACGTCGTATTTGCACCCCTGGGAATGGCGCTGAAAAACGCTCATGAGGACGAGCTGCTGTGTATGCAGATTATCGAGGAGGGCGTTCTGGCTATTGCAGGAGGTTCAAACCCCCGCTACATACAGGAAAAACTTGAGTTTATGCTTCCTAAGAGCAAGCATACTGCGGATAAATCTTAAGTATATTCAGGGCTTGTTTTGTGAATATTTCATAATAAAAGAAATTTTTATAAAAAATATAAAAAAAGTATTTGCAATTTTCGTGAATATGTGCTATAATTGATTATATAGGTGTAGTCTGCCTTGTCGGAGTACTTTGCAAATGGAATATTTTGGAATTCCCAACGCAGACAATCGGCGACAAAATCGGGAAAGGAGTGGTGTATATGGCAAAACAGATGCCTAAAAAAGCTGAGGACAGCGGCGGCGACTGGCTGAATACCTATGCGGACATGGTTACGCTTCTGCTGACGTTCTTCGTTTTGCTGTTCTGCTGCTCTAACCTTGATGAAACAAAAATGCAGTTTATCCTTCAGGCGTTCAAGTCGAGGGGTAAGTATGTCAATCAGGTGGTTGACAAACAGGATACTCTGGCTCAGAATTCTGGCGGTGTTACCGACTCTCTCCCCGAGGGCGGAGGCGAGGGTACAATGCCTCAGAGCTTCCAGGAGCTGTATATGTACCTTGTCGAGTATACCGAGAACGCCGATTTGACGGACTCTATTACTGTTGAGGAGGGTGCTTCCCACCTCACAATACGCTTTGACAACAGCGTGTTCTTTGACGGCAACAGCTATATCCTTAAGCCCGAGGGACGTAAGGTGCTTAACGGCATTATTCCCGGAATTAAGGCGGTTGAAAAGAGTATATACTCAATGACCATTTCGGGACATACCGCAAGGGCGGTTTCCGATGTCAATGATTTCCAGCTGTCTTCACTCAGAGCTTGCAGCGTTCAGCTTCATCTGGAAAACAACGATACTGTTGATCCAAGCAAGTACCGCGTCAAGGGCTCAGGTCCCAATGAGCCGCTTGCCGATAATACGGATCCCGCAAAGGAGCGCCGTGTTGAAATTACGATAATCAAAAACGAACTTGATCCTACGGACAAGGACGTTATGATGGATATTCTGATGCACGATTTCGGTGTTGGTTCGGGAGCGTTTGACCCCGACAAGCACACGGGTAAGGACCCTCAGAATCTTCCCGATGGCTCGGCAGACAAGATTATCGGTCTTATCACCGATAAGTTTAACGGTTCGGCAACGCACATTGGTTCGTTCGGTCCCGATGCTGTTGACGGAAGCCAGTTTGTTGTTTCTTCCGGAGATGATAAGGGCGGCGATAAGGCTGAGGCTTCCGCTGGCGATGAGTAAGTAATGGGTTTAATCCTGCATGGAGGGGTAGAATTTGGCTGGTGACGTACTAACACAAGCGCAAATTGATGAGATGCTCAAAAGCGTTTCAATGGGCGCAGAGCCTGTTGTTACGCAGTCCGAAGAGGTAAAAATAAAGGAGTATGACTTCCGTGCTCCTAAGAAGTTTACCAAAGAGCAGATAAAGGTGCTCGAGAGCATTTTTGAGAACTACGCAAGACTGCTCTCGTCGTATCTGACAGGTATGCTTCGACTTTACAGCAAGGTTACGCTTCTTAACATCGAGGAACAGCGTTACAGCGAGTTTAACAAC
>JBJESC010000168.1:0-3533 GCA_051882615.1 Oscillospiraceae bacterium | reverse complement strand
GATAACCGACAAATCAGAGCTGTCGAAACGCTCATCGTCAAGCAGCTCGCAGATACATTTCTTCATACGCTCGGTTATGAAAGAATTGACCTCTTTCAAATCGACAAAGCCGCTGTTTATCAGCAGTTCCACGGGATTAAAACGAGAGATTTCCGCAATGATTTCCTGCTCGCGGTTTTTACCCGTTTTCTCAAAAACGTGAACCTCGCCCGTCGAAATATCGGCAAACGCCATTCCCGTGCCATCCTTATCCGAATAAACAGACAGAATATAGTTATTGCAGTCCTCGGAGAGCATAGACGCCTCTATCACAGTACCCGCCGTAACCAAACGGATTACTCCGCGCTGAACAAGCCCCTTTGAAGCATGAGGGTCGGTGAGCTGCTCGCAAATCGCAACCTTAAAGCCTTTGTCTATAAGCTTCTTTATGTATATCTCAGCACTGTGAAACGGAACTCCGCACATAGGAGAGCCCGCTCTCTGAGTAAGAGCAAGTTCCAGCTCACGCGAAACCACTTGCGCGTCCTCAAAGAACATTTCGTAGAAATCGCCCAAACGGAAGAAAAGGATATAGTCGGAGTATTTCTCCTTTATCTCCTTATACTGTTTCAGCATTGGTGAAGTTTTTTCGTTTTCCATTTCACTTTTCCTATCTGTTATAATCATCGGACAATTGAATTATTCAGCGGCAGAAAAGTCCGCCGCTGAATGATCTTTCTAATTATGATTTAGGGGCAAGCCTGTTATCAGCCGCAGCCGGAGCAGCCTGCGCAGTTTCCGGAACAGGTCGATGTAGGAGGCGCGGTAGGACAGGTTTCGGGATCGGCTCCCTCAACCGAGTAGGTGAGGATTGTGTTGATTTCGCTCATCAGCTGGTCCATTCCCTGCTTCGCTACGGTAAACATAGCCATATTCTCATTGCCCATTACCGCTTCGTAAGCGGCGTGCATCTTGTTGTTAAGCTCACGAACCTTGTCGTGGTCAACCTCCGCTTCGGGCTTGTCCGACTCCATAGCAAGGTTCTGACGAATGAGGTTGAATTCGCCGATGAGGTTCTGGAGCTCAGCGTCATCATCGTTTGCTTTCTTAGCCTTAACGTATTCGATATATCTCTCGTCAGCCTGTACTACCTTTCCCAATGCTCTTGCAGCTTCAATTACTGTCATTGCAATTCTCCTTTTTAATCAATTTATTCAACAGCTTTTCCAAGCACAAACGCCTGAAAAGCCTGTTCAATCTTAACATCAACGAACTGTCCGATAAGCGACTTGTCGCCCTCGAAGTCTACAATTACGTCCTGAGGGGTTCTGCCGTTAAGCAGCCCTTCGCGGAACCTGCCCTCGCCCTCGCAGAGCACTCTGAGCGTTTTTCCAACATATCTCTCAAAATTATCGCGCCCAAGATTTGCCTGAACTTGAAGAAGCTCCTCAAACCACTTCTGCTTCTCCTCTTTGGAGATAGGGTCGGGCATTTCAGCAGCCTTTGTTCCCTTTCGCAGACTATAAATAAACGTAAACAGCGAATCAAAACGTACCTGCTCTACAAGAGAAAGCGTTTCCTTAAAGTCCTCGTATTCCTCGCCCGGGAATCCCACGATAATATCGGAGGTAAGCGCGGCATCGGAAATTTTCTCACGGATATAATCCGCGATTTTCAGATAGTCAGCGCGCGTGTAATGTCGGTTCATCAGCTTCAGAATTCTGTCGGAACCGCTCTGCACGGGAAGATGAAAATGTCTGGAAACCTTTTCGCACTCCGCAATCGTGTCGATAAGCTCTTTCGAGAAATCACGCGGGTGGCTGGACATATAGCATATTCTGAATTCCCCCTCAAGCGCGTTAATCGCTTTGAGAAGCTCTGAGAAGCTCGTCCCAAGCTCCTTGCCGTAAGAATTTACATTCTGTCCGAGGAGAAGAATTTCCTTTGCTCCGCCGTTCAGCGCGTTCTTAACCTCTGAGATGATGTCGCCAAACTCTCTTGAACGCTCCCTGCCACGCACATACGGCACAATGCAGTAACTACAAAAGTTGTTGCACCCGTACATAATCGGAACGCTCACTTTCAGGCTGTTTTCACGCCTAATAGGTATTCCCTCGGCAATAACTCCGTCGCATTGCGGAACGCAGAAGTTTCTGCGCTTTTCGTTCAGCTGCTTGTCAAGCAATTCAGGGAGAGTGTGAAGCGCGTTAGTTCCGAAAACCAGATCAACGTGCGGAAAGCTGCGCTTTATCCGCTCCACAATATGTCCCTGTTCGGTCATACAGCCGCATACGGCGATTATCATTTCGGGATTGCGCGCTTTCTCATGCTTTAGCGCTCCGAGATTACCGAACACCCTGTCCTCGGCGTTTTCACGGACTGCACAGGTATTGAATATAACCAAATCCGCTCCCTCGGGCTTGCCGATAAGCTCATAACCCATTTCCGAGAGCATTCCCTTTATCTTCTCGCCGTCCGACATATTCTGCTGACAACCGAATGTGTGAACGTGCGCTTTCGGAGTTATGCCGCGTGAGGAGAAATAATCCGAAATTTTCCGCGTATACTCACGCTGAACCGCCATCTCCTCATTTGTAATTCGTTTAGTCATTTACGCCACCTTTTATTCTATCACATTTTATCAAAAAAATCAACCCATAGGTATTCCTCTTGGCTTTTTCAGCAGAAGAATATTATTATCCCCGTCCGAGGTGCACGCGAGAGTTCGGGCAAATACGCACGCTTTAACCTCCGAAGCGCCCGCTTTGAGCAATATATCTGCGACCGCCGCCAAGGTACTGCCCGTGGTTGTTACATCGTCAACCAAAAGAACGCGCTTTCCCTCAACCGAGCTTTTTGTATTAAAATAGAAACATTTCTTCGCATTCTCGGCTCTGCCTTTTGCGGTAAGGGATTTCTGTTCAACCTTATTCTTAACCGCGCAGACCGCTTCGCAAATCGGGATATTAATTCTGTAAGAAATCCGTTTGGCAATAACCTTTGCCGAAGAAAAGCCGCGCCGCTCTATTGCCTTTTTCCCGCTTGGAACGGGAACAATTATATCCGCCGTAATTCCACGCTTTTTCAGTCTTTCCGCCATCATCAGTCCGAATGCGTCGGCGGGATAAATAAGCGAACGGAATTTCAGCATAAGCACCGCGCCTCTCGCACGGCGGCAGTAGTTACAGCAAGCTACAAGCTCCGAAACATTCGCGGGAGGTTCTATATAATCAGGAGCAAACGGCAAATTCTCATAACAAGTCTTGCAGTAGTATTCGCCGGACGAAATCACCTCGCCGCAGAATGGGCAGCGATTGGGATAAAGCACCGATATTGCACGTCTGCGCAGTTCGTAGAGTTGCAGCGCATTCATACAATGCTATCCTCCAGCATAAATTTCATACAGGAAAAACGCTCCTTGCGGCGGTCATTGTAGACCATCTCCGCCACTTTCTGGTCCGTGCCAATCAGTATCAACGTCTGTTTTGCTCTCGTTACCGCAGTATAGAGAAGATTTCGATAGGAGAGCCTGTCCATTCTGGTCGGAAGCGGAA
>JBJESC010000167.1:0-3535 GCA_051882615.1 Oscillospiraceae bacterium | reverse complement strand
TATTCTTATTGTGTCGTCATACACTCCCGCGCTGCGCTTCTGTTCCTCGGTGTTGTGGGTGTAAATCGTGCTTGCGGGGTGAATAACCAGCGTTCGTGCGTCGCCGATATTCGTTGCAACTGTTGCGTATTTGAGATTGTTCAGCAGTCGGAACGCGCGTTCCTTGCTGCCCGCCCTTATCGTGAGAATTGCGCCGCCTTTGCCGTGCAATTGGCTCTGCACCAGCCCGTAATAGGGGTTATCTTCAAGCGCGGGGTAGTTCACCTCGATGTCGGGAACTGTCTTAAAGTACCGCGCAAGCTCCAGAGCATTGGAACAAAGGCGCTCCATTCTCAGCCCCAAAGTTTCCAGCCCGATGGAGTTTAAAAACGCGTTCATCGGGGCTAAACAGCAGCCCACATTCCGCCAGATTCCGTTGCGAAGCTTTGCGAGATACGCGAACTTCCCGAACTTTTCATAGCCCTTGAACCCGCCGTACCGCTCGGTATCCCACTTGAAGCCGCCATTATCAACGATTATTCCGCTGATTGCGTTTCCGCTGCCGTTGATGTACTTGGACGAGCTGTGTACCACAATGTCCGCGCCGAAATCAAACGGATTTATAAGATACGGAGTAGCGGTGGTGCTGTCCACGATAAGCGGGATTTTGTGAGTGTTACAGACCTTGGACACCGCTTTCAAATCCACTATGGAAAGCGAGGGATTTCCGATTAACTCCACGAAAACCGCCTTGGTCTTGTCGGTAATCTGCGCTTCAACGCAGTCCGCCGTTACCTCCTCGACAAAGCATGTGGTTATCCCGAAAGCCGCGAGGTCGCCGAACAGGTCTATCGTCCCACCAAACAGGCTTGAACTTGAGATTACCTCGTCCCCGCTTTGGAGAATGTTGAGAAGCGACATTGTAACCGCCGCCATTCCCGATGAACAGGCAACAGCGCCTATGCCCTTTTCCAGAGCGGCAATTCGCTTTTCAAACGCGTCCACCGTGGGATTGCTTATGCGCGTATACGCAAAGCCCGCCGCTTTGTTGTTGAACACCGCTTCGAGCTTTTCCGCCGACTCGCGCCCGAACGCGCTTGTCTGATAAATCGGAGTAAGCGTTGAGCCTGTGGCGGCGTCGCCATCAAAATTCTGATGTAACAATGCAGTATTAAAATTCATAAAACACCGTCTCTTTTCAGGCTGGTGAGAAAGCTTCAGATGCGAGGAAACCGCACAACGGCTAGCCTTTGTGGCTGCCGTTGGGTGGTTGACGAAGCAGATGAGGCTTTATCGCCAGCCTATTATTAGATGAATACGGACTCTTCCCTGAGTGCCTCATTTTCAAGTAGATATGCTTTTTCTCCCGCCGTGACGAACATTCGATGCACGAACACGTCCACCGTTTCGCCAACTTCAATACTCTGCTCGTCAAAGCCGCGCCTTGCAGTAAGCGTAACACCGTTCACCCGAACGGAAAGCTCAATGCTGTTTCCTCGGAACGCTGCCCGCTCCACTATTCCCTCGGACGAGGAACTCTTGAAGCGCTGCGGTTCGCCCTTTTTCGATACCTTGACGAACTCGGGACGAACAATCGCACGTTCCGCTCCCTCCACTTCCGCGAAGGTGTGGAACCTGCTGTAATCCTCGAATATCGAGGGCTGACCGAAGAACGATGCGGTGAACGAGGTCTGCGGCTTGCTGTACACCTGTGCGGGTGTCCCGATTTGCTCTATTCGTCCGTGATTGGTGATGATGATTTCGTCCGCAACCTCAATTGCTTCGTCCTGGTCGTGAGTTACGAAAATGCTCGTCACTCCAAGCTTCCCTATCATATCCTTAAGCCAGCTGCGGAGCTCCTGCCGCACCTTTGCGTCAATTGCGGCGAACGGCTCGTCAAGGAGCAATAGCTGTGGATTGGGAGCAAGCGCTCTCGCAAATGCTACACGCTGCCGCTGTCCGCCCGAAAGCTGACTGGGATAGCGATTTTCCAACCCCTCCAGCCCGATAAGGCTTACAAGCTCGCTTACGCGCTCCTTGATTGCCTTTTTGTCCTTTTTCTCAACCGTAAGTCCGAATGCGATGTTGTCGTACACCGTCATATAGCGGAACAGCGCGTAATTCTGGAACACGAAGCCTATTCCGCGCTTGCTTGCGGGAATATTGTTTACCACCTTGCCGTCAATGATTATGTCGCCGCTGTCGGGAGTTTCAAGCCCCGCAATCATTCGGAGAATAGTAGTCTTGCCGCTGCCGCTCGGACCGAGAAGTCCTATCAGCTTGCCTTTCTCAATCCCGAAGCTCACATTGTCGGAGGCTTTGAAGTTCCCGAAATGCTTGTTTATGTTTTTCAGTTCAACGTACATCTTCCGATTCTGCCTTTCCAACTTTTTCGACAACGCTTCTTATTACGAGAATGACAATCGCCATAACCACGAGGATTGACGACACGGCGAACGCAGGAACATACTTAAACTCGTTGAACAGAATCTCAACGTGAAGCGGCAGCGTGTTGGTCTTACCTCTCAGATGTCCCGAGAGAACCGACACCGCGCCGAACTCGCCCATAGCCCTTGCCGCACACAGCACCACTCCGTAAAGGAACGCCCACTTGATGTGCGGAAACGTGATTTTCCTGAATATGTAGAAGCCCTTTGCGCCCATAAGTGCTGCGGCTTCTTCCTCATCCGTGCCCTGCGCTTCAAGTACGGGGATAAGCTCGCGAGAGATGAACGGAAACGTCACAAATACCGTGGCAAGGATTATTCCCGGAACGGCAAAGACGATTTTCACGCCCATACTCTCCAAAAGCGGGTAAATCGGACTTTGTCTGCCGAACGTCAGCACGAAGATAAGTCCCGCGATTATCGGAGAAACCGTAACGGGCAGGTCAATCAGCGTGCTGAGCAGCTTCTTTCCCTTAAAGTGGAATTTCGTAATTGCCCAAGCCGCGAACAGTCCGAAAATCGTATTCACCGCAACCGAGATTACAGTAGCTTCAACGGTGAGCAGCAACGCTTTCACCGTGTAATTATCCGTTACTGCGTTAAGGTACATCTGCCAGCCCTGTTTGAGTGCCTCCGCGATAACCGTGATAAGCGGAAGCACCAGCATTAACACCACAAACAGCACGCTTATGCCGATAAGCAGCCACTTGACGAATTTTGAACCTTTCGACTGCTCCATATCATTTACCGCCTTTCAGAATTTTCGCGTTTCTCATCTGAATGAGATTTACGCAGAAGAGTATCAGAAACGAAGCCAGCAGCATAACCAGCGCGATTGCCGTGGCGCTTGCGTAGTCGTATTCCTGAAGCTCCGACATTATGATAAGCGGGGTTATTTCCGTTTCGAACGGCTGATTTCCCGCTATGAAAACCACGCTGCCGTATTCGCCCAGACATCTTCCGAAAGCAAGCCCGAAGCCCGTGAAAACGGCGGGGCGAATTTCGGGGAAAATTACTTTCCAGAAAATTCTCGCACGGGAAGCTCCCATAACCAGCGCCGCTTCTTCATAAGTGCTGTCCAGCTTTTCGAGAACGGGCTGCACCGCTCT
>JBJESC010000166.1:0-3539 GCA_051882615.1 Oscillospiraceae bacterium | reverse complement strand
ATTTCAGCAGCTCCACTCGTCCCTTTGCAAACGTTTCTATCTTCATAGCCGATGGAAAACGAAGAACACGAGCAATCTCCTGAGCGGCGGCAAGCTCGGGATTAATTACCATTGCAAGTCCGAGCTCGTCTTTCAGGAAAGGCGCTTCCCTGCTGTACTGCGGGGAACGAACTCGCGCTATCGTGCGGCAGTTACCCGCTTTCTTTGCGATAAGGCAGCACAAAAGGTTCAGTTCGTCCGAGCCTGTAACCGCAATCATAAGGTCTGCGTGTTCAATGCCCGCCTCCTGCTGGGTTAGGTGGGTTGCTCCGTTTCCCACAACAGTCATAACATCGCTTCTTGCGGAAACTGCCGCCAGCTTCGCCGCGCTGACGTCAATAATCGTAATGTTGTTTCCCTGTTCACTGAGCTGTTCGGCAAGTGCCTGACCGACCTTGCCGCAGCCGATAATGATAATATTCAAGCCAACTTTTTCCTTTCAAATTAGGTCGTTCTTCTGAAAAAGATAAAACAGCACACCCTTAGTACTACTATACTACATTTCCCTCAAAATGTCAACGTCTTTTGCCAAAACCCACAAATATCGGTGTTGATTTTCGTAAATAATACCGAAGAAATCCTCAAAGCGACACGAAACTCTTGACAAATGCTTGTCGGATATGATATACTGTATACAGAAACGGCAGAACGTTTTCCGGGGAGCACCACCAAGGGCGCTGTTACGGGATAGTTCTGCATTTTTTGTTTTAAAGGAGATAGTATGGCAAGAATCAACGGTGAAGAACTCAACGTTTCAGCAAGCGTTATGGAGTATCTGGAAAAAGAGGGGCTTAAAAAGGAACGGGTTGCCGTTATGCTCAACGGCGAAATTCTCCCGAAAGACCTGTACGAAGCAACGATAATCAAGCCCTCGGACGAGCTTGAAATAGTGGGCTTTGTCGGAGGCGGCTGATGATTAGCGAAAAGGAATTTGCCGAGGCGGTGAACTCACGCTCCCGAGCGCCGATTTACGAGAAGATGAAAGCCGCTCACGTTGGGATTGCGGGGCTCGGCGGGCTAGGCTCTAACATCGCCACAGCGCTTGCAAGGAGCGGAATAGGTCGCCTTACGCTGGTGGATTTCGACGCGGTAGAGCTCTCGAATATCAACCGTCAAGCGTACACCATAGCGCAAATCGGAAAACCGAAAACCGAAGCGCTGAGCGAGATTATCCGCTCGATAAACCCGTTCTGCGAGATAACCGCGCATAACGCGAGAGTGGACGAGCACAACTGCGCCGCTTTATTCGCGGACTGCGGAATAGTCTGCGAGGCGTTCGACGGTGCGGAGAGCAAGTCAATGCTGGTAAACACGCTTCTCGCGGCGAATAAAACAACGAAAATCATTTCGGGCAACGGAATGGCGGGCTTCGGACGAGCAAACGAAATCACGACGAAAAAGCTCTCGGAACGTCTGTATGTCTGCGGAGACTTCTCCACCGATGTTGCGGACGGCGAGGGGCTTACTGCCGCGCGTGTGATTATCTGCGCGGGGCATCAGGCAAGCAAGGTGTGCGAACTTATTCTGAACAATTAAAGAAAGGAAACTTATAAAATGGACGACAAGCTTATTATCGGAGGAAACGAATTCACCTCCCGCTTTATTCTGGGTTCGGGAAAATTTGACCTCGACCTTATCAATGCCGCTGTGGAACACGCGGGCGCGGAGATAATAACACTCGCGCTTCGCCGTGTGAACAGCTTCAACGGCAATATTCTGGAGCATATTCCCGCTGGAGTAACGCTTCTCCCGAACACCTCGGGAGCGCGTACCGCAGAAGAAGCGGTGAAAATCGCAAAGCTCTCCCGCGAGGTTGGTGCTGGCGATTTCATCAAAATTGAGATTATCCGCGACTCAAAATACCTCCTCCCCGATAACTACGAGACCGCCAAGGCTTGCGAAATGCTCGCCAAGGACGGCTTTATACCTATGCCGTATATGTACCCCGACCTGTACGCGGCGCGTGATATGAAGAACGCGGGCGCGGCGGCGATTATGCCCCTTGCCGCTCCTATCGGAACGAACCAAGGTCTTTCCACAAAGCAGTTTATCCGCATTCTCATTGAGGAAATCGACCTGCCGATTATCGTTGACGCGGGTATCGGAAAGCCCTCTCAGGCGTGCGAGGCAATGGAAATGGGTGCTGCTGCTGTTATGGCGAATACCGCAATCGCAACTGCGGGAAATATCGTACAGATGGCTTCCGCGTTTAAGCACGCGATTATCGCGGGAAGAACCGCATTCCTCGCGGGTACGGGACGAGTTCTCGACAAGGCAGAGGCCTCCTCTCCCCTCACGGGATTTCTTCACGAATAAGGGAGCGGTAAAATGGAAAACACACAAAGAATAGACCATATGACCTATCTCCCCGATATGGAGATAATAGAATCGGATATACAGGAACAGGTTATCAGCCGTATGAACGGCTATGACTACACCAAATACACCGCCGCAGACGTGAAGCGCGCATTGAGCGCAGAGTACCCCTCGGTCGAGGACTTTGCGGCGCTCCTCTCGCCCGCCGCCGAGCCGTTTCTGGAGCAAATGGCGGAAAAGGCGACTATCGAAACACACAAGCACTTCGGAAACAGCGTGTATCTGTTCACCCCGCTGTACATCTCGAATTACTGTGAGAACTACTGCGTTTACTGCGGCTTCAACTGCAAGAACAAAATCCGCCGTGCCAAGCTTGACACAGACGGAATTCGCCGTGAAATGGAGGCTATCGCCAAGACGGGAATGGAGGAAATCCTTATCCTCACGGGCGAAAGCCGCAAAATGAGCGATGTTGAATATATCGCCAAGGCTTGCAGCATCGCGCACGAATACTTCAAGAACGTCGGTATCGAGGTCTACCCGATGAACACCGATGAATACAAGTATGTTCACGAAAACGGCGCTGATTACGTCACCGTTTTCCAGGAAACCTACAACAGCGATAAGTACGAGACGCTCCACCTCGCGGGGCACAAGCGTATATTCCCCTACCGTCTGAACGCACAGGAACGCGCGCTCAAGGGCGGAATGCGCGGGGTAGCGTTCGCGGCTCTGCTCGGGCTGTCCGACTTCCGCAAGGACGCTTTTGCGGCGGGAGTTCACGCTTACCTGATTCAGCGCAAGTACCCCCACGCGGAAATCTCGTTCTCCTGTCCTCGGCTTCGTCCGATTATCAACAACGACAAGATTAACCCCAAGGACGTACACGAGCGCCAGCTTCTTCAGGTGATGTGCGCGTTCCGCATATTTATGCCGTTTGCGGGACTTACTATCTCCACAAGAGAACGTGCGGGATTTCGTGACAACGTAATCGGAATGTGCGCTACGAAAATTTCAGCGGGAGTAAGCACGGGAATAGGCTCTCACACAGAGGAAGAGTCCAAGGGCGACAACCAGTTTGAAATCAGCGACGACAGAACGCTTGACGAGGTATGCGCCGCAATCCGCGGTCGCGGTTTACAGCCTGTTATGAACGACTATATCTATGTTAAGTAATTTGAATT
>JBJESC010000165.1:0-15126 GCA_051882615.1 Oscillospiraceae bacterium | reverse complement strand
TGCCGATGACACGGCCGCCCAGGCAGAGGACGTTGGAGTCGTTATGCAGGCGGGGTATTCTCGTGGAGAATCCTCAGTCGAACATAGACCGCAGAATAGGCTGCTTCAACTCGTATGCGCTCTCGGAGTTCTCACACCAACTGTTTGAGCACGGCACGGAGTTTTCCCTGCTTGAAGTATACAGCAAGGATTCCGACACTCAGAAAACCGAAGAGCATACCGAAAAAACTCTCAAACAGATAATGTCAATGGCGGGAACAAATAAAGATTTGTACGTTTTCAGAAGCGAAAATGACGCCCTCATTATCTCGGAAAACACAGAGTTGCTCAGAAATTTCGGCATGTCTCTTAAAAACAAATTTGACGAGCGCGTCTGCGGCAGAAAGCACGCCATTATATTCGTGGAACACGCCGAAGCGTTCGGGAATATGACAGAGCTGTTCCGCTTTCTCGCGTTTGTTGACAGCAGCTCCGAGACCTGCAGCGAGATGTATATTGCCGATGATAACGTTATAAAAAGATACCGCGAGCGTTCGCTGATTGAACAGGAAATCACAAACGCACTCGCCGAGGACAGAGTGGAAGTATTTCTCCAGCCGATTTACTCCAACACGGAGCGGAAGTTCACCTCCGCGGAGGCGCTTGTCCGTATCCGCAAAACCGACGGAAGCTTGCTCTCGCCCGGTGTGTTCATTCCCTTCGCCGAGAGCAGCGGTCAGATTGTAAAGCTCGGAGAGAGGGTGTTTGAAAAGGTCTGCGCTTTTCTCAAAAACACGAATGCGGTTCAGCTTGGATTGCATTATGTGGAAGTCAACCTTTCCGTTGTTCAATGCGAAATGGAAGATCTCGCCGACCGCCTTATCTCCATAATCGAAAAATACGGAATAGACTCGCACCTCATAAACCTTGAAATCACGGAATCCGCCTCGGTTACTTCAAGGTCAATTCTCCTCAAGAATATGGAAAAGCTGATTGACTACGGCTTTACATTCTCGCTTGACGACTTCGGAAAGGGAGAGTCAAATCTGATGTACGTTGTGGAGATGCCCGTTTCGATTATCAAGCTGGACTACGATATGTCCAAGGCGTTTTTCAGCTCCCCCAAGGCGAAGCAGGTTGTACGCGCAGTAGTTGCTATGGCTCACGGAATGAACCTCAAGCTGGTTGCCGAGGGAATAGAAACAGAAGAGGAAATCAACGGAATGAACTGCGAGAGGATAGACTACATTCAGGGCTATTACTATTCAAGGCCGCTCCCGATGAACGATTTTCTGGAGTTCATCAGCGCTCCCGCTGTCGGGTAATAAAAACTGCTGTGATTTCTCACAGCAGTCTTTTTATGCCCTATACGGGCTGTCGATTTCCCTCTCCGCTTTAGCAACCGCTTCTTCAAGAGTAAGCCCCGCTAATCGGTAGGCAAAAACCGCCGAACCCTTTTCGAGTTCAGCGGTTAGCTCCACAAATACCGAACATTCATTTCCCGATGAACCCAGCCCATACAAAAGAACCGCTGAACCCATCTGCAAAAAGGATTCAGCGGCACGCTGGTGCCGGTGGTGGGGGTCGAACCCACACGCCGTTGCCGGCAACGGATTTTGAGTCCGTCTCGTCTGCCAATTCCAACACACCGGCAAGTTGTTGAAACATTACTATGATATTATATCACAGCGAAGCTAAATTGTCAAGAGTTTTTTAGAGTTTTTTAACATAATCCGCCCGAAGCTGCCCGCAGGCGGCGTTAAGATTAGCCCCGAACTCGCGGCGCTTGGTTGCGACAACTCCGTTCTCCTTGAGCGCCGCGCAGAACTGCGAAATAACTTCAGGCGAGCTCTGCTTGAAATCGCTGTCGGTGCTGTTATAGGGGATAAGGTTGACGTAAAAATCGCGGTTCCCGATTGCGGAAGCAAGGCGGCGAGCGTCCTCAGCGGAGTCGTTAATCCCCGCGAGCATAACGTATTCCAGCGTTACGCGGTGGTGCGTCTTTTCGGAGAAGTACTGTGCCGCGTTCAGCACCTCGTCGATAGGGTACTTTCGGTTTACGGGCATAAGGCGGCTGCGCAGCTCGTCATCGGGAGCGTGGAGGCTGATTGCGAGATTGCACGGACGCGCAAGGTTCGCGTATTCGTAAATCATCGGCACAAGCCCGCAGGTGGACACGGTAACGCGCCGTTTGGGAACGGCAAGTCCCTTGTCCTCGGTGATGATTTCGCAAAAGTCGCGGACGTTCTCGAAATTATCGAACGGCTCGCCTATTCCCATTACGGAAACGCCGTCAACGCGGCAGTTCATCTCGCGGGAAATTGCGAGAACCTGAGCCACAATCTCCGCCGCGGAAAGGCTGCGCTTCTTTTTGAGAAGTCCGCTCTGGCAGAACACGCACCCCATATTGCACCCCACCTGAGTGGAAACGCAGACGCAGTTGCCGAAGAACTGCCGCATAAGCACCGTTTCGACAAACTCGCCGTCCTCCAGCCGGAGGAGCAGCTTTGCAGCAGTTTCGTCCTCGCGCTTTTCGACTACCTCGGGGAGCGTGAAATCGAAATCCGCTTTCAGTCGGGAGACAATCCGCACCGCAAACCCGAAGTTATCGAAGCTCTCAGCGCCTTTTCTGTAAACCGCGTCGTATATAATCCCCGCCTTTGCGGGATTTTCGTTTATATCGGAAAAATAAGCCTGAAGCTGCTTCAGCGTAAGCCCGTATATGTTCATAAACCAAGCCCTCAATCTCTTAAAGTATACCTAATTCTAGCATATCAAAAGGAAAAAGTCAAGGGCGGGTAAAAAAATTTAAAAAAGTGCTTGACAAAACAGAGAGTGTGTGGTATAATGATAACTGTTGGAAATCTGGGTGTGGCGCAGATTGGTAGCGCGCTACCTTGGGGTGGTAGAGGCCGTGGGTTCAAGTCCCGTCACTCAGACCAACTAATAATTGCATAACAAAGCCGCTTGTTGAACCCCAGCAAGCGGTTTTGTTTTTGTTAACATCAAAGCTCCGAGCGTCCCTGCACGTTCGGAGTTTTTTCGTATACAGCACGAAACCCCGCGCAGAGGCAATCTGCGCGGGGTGTTTGTTTACTTTGCTCGCTCCTCAAGAATGGTCATCATCTCGCCCACGTTCTTCATAGAGCTTACTTCCTTCATCGTGAAACGCATTTTGAACGCTTTCTCAACCGCAGCAATCAGCGTGATATGCTCCAGGCTGTCCCACTCCTCTATATCGTCGGCAGTGGTGGCGTCGGTGAGTTCAATATCCTCGTTGTCGAACACGTCCCTGAAAATTTCGGTGAGTTTAGCTTTAACTTCTTCCCTGCTCATTGTTTGTCCTCCTTAGTCGGGGTTTACCGAGATTACTCCGCACTTTTGGGAATAACCCTCCGTATCCAGCCGCCACGTTGTATTCCCGTTATCGTCGGAGATTTTCTCAAACCCGAACGTTTCGTACAGCGAAGCGACCATTCCGTTCTTCTTGGTGGGGTAGTAATAACCGAAAATCTCAGTTATACCCGCCGCCTTGCACTGCTCAACAAGCGTATCGAGCATTGCGAATTCCATATCGCGTTTCAGCACGCGGCAGCTCATAAGCCACAGCTCGATATGCAGAGCGCTCTGCTCCTTTCTTCCGATTACCACCGACACTATGCCGTTATCGCCGAACTTGTCGGAAAGCTGTCCGCTTAAACGTATATAATCGGGAGACTTCGCGCACTGCTCCATCTCACTTTGCGTATAGCGCTTGGTGGTGAGGTTGAACTGATTGCTCTTGTTGGTGAGCTGAGTGATACGAGGAATATTTACCTCGCTGAAATCCCCGATTTGCGCGGTCATTTCAAGGCTTTTCAGGAAGTCCTCGTAGCTTGTGAAGCTCTTTTCCAGAGATGCGCGCTGTGCGTTCGCACGATACATCTCACCGCGAGCCGCATCATCCTCGGAGAGCGTTGTCACCTCGAAGAAGCCCAGCTTATCCATAGCCCGAATGCTGTCCTCGGGAGTGTCGAACTCCGCAGCGTACACCTCGGGGAGCATAGAGCGGACTATCTCACGCTCGGCGGGGTTGTCGTCCACGAACACGAAGCTCTCGGGCAGCAAATTCAATTCCGAAGCGGTTTCGGAGAGGTTCTGCGTCTTGGGTTCCCAATTAGCCTTAATCATTGCGAAATCGTCGGGCTTCAGAACTCCGCTTGGGTGTTCCAATCCCGAAATCGCGTTCTCCATATCGTTCTTGGAGCAGACGGTGAGCAGCACGCCCAGCTTTTTATGCTCCTTGAAATACTTCTGCACGGAAGCAAATGTCTGTCCCTCGGAGGTCTCGCTGCCGATTTCCAGCCCCGCCTGTCCGTCGTCGCCCACAACGCCGCCCCAAAGGGTATTGTCGAGGTCGAGCGCGATAACCTTCTTGTTCTTTCCCATCAACGAGCAGATAATCCGCGCGAGATTGTAGGATAAATCGGGGATAGCGTCCAGCGAGAGCGCGTATTTGTACAAATGCCAGCAGCGTGAGTCGCACCATTTGTCCAGCCCGAACGCCGCAGAGATATAGTTAATATCGTTAATATAGAAATTCTTGTGAGAACGCGCGTAATCATAGAATTTCACGTTAAGACGCGTCACAAAGTCGATTGTGCCGTATGTGCAGCCAACCTCGCGATTGCCCATCAGTCGGGTTGGCGGTAATTCAAAGTTGTTCTGTATAACGGGGCAGCCGAACTTCTCCGCAATGCTCGTCCACATCTGCTCAAAACGGGAATATTCGCTCTCCAGCTTCTGCTCCACGCTCTCGGTGCTCTCAAGGATTTCAGGGAGAGCTGTGATGTTGCGGAATGTGGTGTGGATAAACACCAGCTCGGGCTTGAACTCGGCGAGTTCCGCATTTCCGAACACCGCGTCATTCCAATACTGCGCGTACTCGCTCTCGTAGAACGTGGGCGCAATCCCCCGCTCGCGCAGGAAAATCTCCAGCACCTTGATAATATCGGAGGTGGTAGAGCCGCCGAGCACCGCTATTCTCAGCGGCACGGCGTTTGCGGAGTTTTCGCGCAGAGTACGCAGCAGCTTGTTCTTATTTTTGAGAATGTCGGAGCCGTCAAAGGGCGGGTAAAGTTCACGCATAGTAACCTCTTATTACAGTATATTCGGGAGCTTGTTCTGATTGCTGCCACATGCGCTGAACGAGTTCATCGTAAACAGCAGGTCGGTAATGCCCTTTTCCTTAGCAAACTCGGTAATGCTGCCGTTAAAGTAGCGCATATCCGTAACCCAGATTTCCTCAAAGGAGCTTGTGAGGTTGGGAACAAGCGCGTTTCCGTAGCTGTCCTTTACGATAAGCAGCTTTCTGCCGTTTTTAACGGGAGTTTCGATTTTGCGGACAATATCGTCCGTACCGAATACAAGATACCAGCTTACGGGTGCCCAGCCGTCAATGTTGGTAAGCAGCGGAACGGTTTTACCCTCGGTGAGGTTATTCACAGAGTATTGTGTAACTGTGGTCTGTACGGGAGGAATGTAGTATACGAATTCCTCGGGATTGTCGCGGATTTTCGGGTTCTCCTTGCTGTAACCGTAGAGAGTTCCCACATATCCCTCCTTAACTACCTTTTCGTACTTGGAGAGGTCGGCAAACGGAACTCCCGCCGCCTTGGCGAACTCCTGTGCAGCATAGTATGCTCCGAGCTGCTGCCAATGGTGGTCGGTGGAGGAGTAGATATGCTCGTCCTTATGCTCGCCGAGAACATCGCACACCTCAACATTCGTAACGCCTACGAGCGACTCGGAAATGTGCGCGATTACCTTCTTTTCATCGGATACATTCAGGGACTTCTTATACTTGTCGGGCATATAGTAAGTTCCTGCGGTGGGAGCAACGAGCGTATACACGTTCACATCATCGCCCAGCTTCTCCTTGAACTTGTTGAGGTAGGAAGCGTAACGCTCTGCGCCGCTGTTGTTGCCATAGAAGCAGACAAGTCCTCTGCCGTCGCCCATTACCAGAACGGTATCGGACATTTCGCCCTCGTTGGGATCGTTGTTCGGGTCAACGGGAGCGGGTTCGGTGGACGATGTGGATTCGGTCGTGCTCTCGGTCGAAGTCGAGGTGGACTCGCCGCTGCTCTCGGTAGAGGTCGAAGATGTGCTCTCCGAGGAGGTGTTGGTCTGCGAAGCGCCTCCCGATGTTGTATCGGAGCTTCCCCCGTTGTCAACTACAATATTGCAGCCGCTAAGGATAGAGGCTGTGAGAGCTAGTGCAAAGATTGATTTAAAACTGTTTTTCATTGATTTTCCCCTTATCTCTTTATGCTTGTCCCGCAGCGCGGGAAATCAGACTATTGTAACTCCGTCGTCATACTCAATTCCTAGCTTGCTGCGGAAGTCCGAAATAAACCTCTTCCAGGTGCTTCTCATCGGCACGGCATCATTGAAGTACGCGGAAAAGCCCTCGGTAAACGTGCCGTCAAAAAAGCTCTCCACGCTGAACGGCGGACACTTTGCAAGGTCGCGGTTTTCCTCGTTGGATTCGGTAGGGCGAGGCGCGGTGTTGATGAACACCGTTATTCCCAGAATTACAGCCGCAATTACGGAAATGTTGAGTATATACAATCCCTTTTTCTTGTCAGGTTTCTTTTCCATAAAAATCCCCTCATATATCAGACGTATAAATTCGGAAAAATACGCGCTTAAAATCTCCAGTACAGGAACGCGTTTGTGGTGGAGTCTACCAGCAGAATACTGCTGAGTATCAAAAGCCCCGCGCAGACCACCGTTCCCGAAACAGAAAGCGCAACTTCCGCTGTGCGGCTCTTCTGTGAGAGCTTCTTGAACCAGTCGAGCAGCGGGAATGTGCAGATTACCGCAACTATTATCAGGAACAGGTTGTTGCACAGCGAGATAAGCTCGAAATATCCACCCCAGCCGTTGGGGTTGAACGGGGTGAGGTTGCGAAGGAATATTCCAAGCGTCTTAAAGTCCTCGAAGCAGAATATTCCGAAGCCCACGATAATGACCAGCTTGCTGTAAATGTGGCGAATGACAATCGGGATTTTCTTCATTCGCTTCTTGCCGATAGCGGTTTCAAGAAGAATGAACGCGCCGTAGTACAAGCCCCAGATTATGTAGTTCCAGTTCGCACCGTGCCAGATACCCGTACACAGCCACACGAGGAACAGCGAAAGATACTTGTTACGCTTGCCGAAGAACGTCAGCGGCAGCAGATAATCGCGGAAGAACGAGCCGAGCGAGATGTGCCACCTCTGCCAGAACTCGGTAATGTCCTTGCACAGATAGGGATGATTGAAGTTCTCGTTGAAGTGGAAGCCGAAAAAGCGTCCAAGTCCGATTGCAATATCCGAATAACCCGAAAAGTCGAAATAGATGTACAGCGAATAGAGAATAATTCCGTACCACGAACCCGCAACGGTAAGCGACGGCACCATATCGAACGGAGTTGCTCCGTCACTCGCGCCGAACATCGTTTCCACCACGCGGTAGAGCTGGTCGGCGAGGATTACCTTTTTCGCAAGTCCGACAACGAAGCGCGAAAGTCCCGCGCTGATGTCCTCAAGAGTGGAGCGGCGGTTGGTGATTTCCGCAGCGATGGTTTCGTAACGAACGATAGGTCCCGCAATCAGCTGAGGGAACAGGAAAACGTAAAGCAGGAACTTAAAGAAGCTCTTCTGCACCTCGACCTTTTCCCAATAGCAGTCCACCAGGTAGGAGATTACCTGGAACGTATAGAAGCTTATTCCCAACAGCTGCGCAATTTCGGGCACGGGCAGCTCGGCGCTGAAAATCGAGTTGATATTCCGCATAATAAAGCCCGCGTACTTGAACACGCCCAGCATACCGATATTGAGCACAAGTCCCGCGGCAATGCACGCCTTTCGTGCGCCCTGCTTTTGGAAATGACCTATGCCTCTTGCGATAAAGTAGTTAGCCGTAGCCGAAGCCAGCAGCAGAACAATTCGCGTAGGCTCGCCCCACGCATAAAACGCCAGCGACATTACGATAAGCACGGCATTTTTTCCCTTTACAGTCGGAACAACGCTGTACGTTATCAGGCATATCGGCAGGAAGAGATACAGAAAAATCAGACTTGAAAAAATCATTTAGCTTCCCCTTAAAAACACAAAGCCCTCCGGATACGGAGGGCAAAATTCACGACAAAATACCGAGGACAGCGCTTCGGACATACAGCAATCCCCAATAAAAATCCTTGTTTTTGAACATTCCCCAACTAAATAAATATCTATATATGTATATATAAAAATTATACAATATTATAAAAGCTTTGTCAATAGGTTTTTTTCAAAAAACTTCCCCCCACCGCGAGCGGCGAGGGGAAATGTCGAATTATTGCTGCTTGCTTTGAGACTGAACCAGCGAGATAAGGCGCTCGGCTTCGGTATCGAGCTTTTCCGCTGTCTCCTTGGCGCTGAAAGATATTCCGGAGTTGTTCTGAGCAATCTCGGAGATATTTCCCATTCCGCCTGCAGCGTCGCTTACGGACTTTGCCTGCTTTGCGGAGGCCTCGGAAATTCCTGCTATGAGAGCAACGCTCTTGTTTATGCCGTCCATCATATTTCCCAACTCCTCAGCCGCAGACTGAGCTATGACATTACCGTTTTCAACGGCAGCGAGAGTCTCGGAAATAAGCGCGGTTGTGCTGTTTGCAGCTTCTGCGCTCTTGTTGGCGAGGTTTCTTACCTCGTCCGCAACAACCGCAAAGCCCTTGCCCGCCTGTCCCGCTCTTGCGGCTTCGATAGCCGCATTAAGCGCGAGAATATTTGTCTGGAACGCAATATCGTCAATAGTCTTGACAATCTGCTCGATTTCACGGGAGTAGTCGGTGATTTTTCCCATAGCCTCGTTGACGCTGTTCATCTTGTCAACGCCGACCTTCAGCTGCTCGCCCGCCGCCTTTGCAAAGCTGCTTGCTTCCTCGGCAGCCTTTGCATTATCGCGGACATCATCCGAAATGGAGAGGAAGGCTTCGTTGAGGCGGTCAACGGTCGCCGCCTGAGAAGCGGAGCCGTCGGAGATTTTTTCGGATACCGACTTCATCTCTGCGGAGTAGGCGTTAATGCTTTGAGAAGTGTTGAATACATCTTCAAGCAGGCTCTCCATTGAAGCGTTGATACGGTCGGTTTCCTCTATCTGCGCATTGATGCTGTCGAGCATTCCGTTAAAGCCATCACTGAGAACGTCAAACTCGCGGCAGGTTCTCACGTTCATACGAACCTCGCTGTTTCCGCCGGAAATCTGTTCAAGGGTAGTTTCCATATCGCCAAGCGACTTGATAACGTTCTTGTTAATCGCTCTGATTACGAAGATACCGAGAATGCCGATTATAAGCATAGTCATCAGCAGGATAATGCCCGTCATAAGGACAGTTTCACCCGTAATGTCAAGAACAGGCGAGAGCGTGCCGATGTAATAGTCATCAGTCTGCGAAACAGATGTAAAGTACAGCTTGCCGTTTACTTTTACATAAGCGCTTTTGCCTTCTTTAAGGTTAAGGGTACTCTCCTTAATGCCTACTTCCTCGGCGGGCTTGCCAATGTATTCCTCGTCCATAAACGCCGCCAGAGTTTTGTCGGACTTGTTTACCGCAAACATTGTTCCGTTTGCACCAACGGTGATGTCTTTGAGTATAACATCGGGCTGGTTGTCTTTAAGTGCGTTGGAAAGACGGACAGGCTCCATTCCAATCTGGACGATACCGGGCTTGTCCTGACGTCCGACGCCTATGTACTGGAAGAGAATGCCCAGAGTTCCGTTAGGCTGCGGCTCCTGTGCAAGCTCGTAGGACGGATCCTCAATACACTTCATAAAAGGCTTTGTCTGGTCGGAACCCTTGAAATCGAAGCCTAAATACTCGGGAATGGTAGACCAGCGGATAACGCCGTCTGCGTCTGTAACGTGGAGTTCGTCAACGCTTAAGGTCTTACAGATTTCATCGATCTTGTTCTGGTCGTTTAGAATTGTGGGATTGAGGCGTATCATCTCAGCGAATGCTCTTGTCTTTACGAGATATTCCTCGTTAAGCTGCTCGGTGAGAGCGACAATTTCTTCCTCACTCTCGGCAAGGTGACTTTTTGCGTCCTCAATTCTCATTAATGCGGTAGATGTAATGCTTGACTGCGAAATAGTCCATTCGGACACAAACGCCAATGCAGCCATAATTGCCAGTGCAATTACAGCACCACACACAATACTGTTGGTAATAATCTTCTTGATGCCTGTTTTCATGGTGACCTCCTGATTTAGTGCTCTGTGTTCTTTCGCAGAATGTTGCCGGAAATCGTCGAATTCTTACTTGATTAGTAGGCTATAAATATATGCAGAAAAAGCCCTGTTCGGCGGAACGAGGCTTTTAATGTCTAATCGTAACCAAAAAGATTTCCCCGTTTCCGAGCGGATAGCAAAAAACCGCTGAACCCAACTACGAAAAGGGTCCAGCGGCACGCTGGCGGAGATTGAGGGAGTTGAACCCTCGCGCCGGTTACCCGACCTACTCCCTTAGCAGGGGAGCCCCTTCACCACTTGGGTAAATCTCCATGGTGAACAGAAAATATTCTGAACAATTGCATTATTTATTATACCATACGTTCCCGTTTTTGTCAAGGGGTTTTTAAAAAATTTTGAGGGGGACAAAGCCCCCTCGCACTCTTTACAAATAATTCGGGGCTGATATTGATTTGCAGACACAGCAGGATTACTTCGTCAGCATTTCAAGCTCTGCCGCCATCTGGGAAATGTCCTTCACCATATCGTCGAGAACAGCCGCGTCTGCGGAGCTTTCCTGAATGGACGCCGCAACGTGATGTACCGCCTCGGAGTTCTCGCGGATAGTGCCGCTCACCTCGGAAATGTGCTGAGATACGCTCTCGCCGTTCTTCGCGGCGCTCTCGATAATCTCGTTTATGCTGGTAATATGCGTGGAAATGCCGTTGCTGGAGGAGGTTACGCGCTGGGCGAAGTCCTTAATCTGCTCCATATACTCCATACTCTCGCGGGTGAGGTCTGCGTTCTTCTTCATCGACTCTACCGTGCGCGAAATATCGTTTGTTATGCCGTCTACAATCTTGCCAATCTCGCCGACTGCCGTATTAGTCTTGCTCGAAAGCGAACCGATTTCGCCCGCTACAACGGAAAAGCCCTTTCCGTACTCGCCCGCGCGTGAAGCCTCAATTGCCGCGTTGATTGCGAGAATGTTGGTCTGACGTGAGATGTCCGTGATTACGTTTGCAATGCCGACAATCTGCTTGGACTGGTCGGAGAGCTTGCGGATAATCTCGCGGCTCTCGTCGGTGGATTTGCACACCTCGTTCATCGAGGTGTATGCGCCCGTGATAAGCTCATCGTTCTCTGCGGTGAGCTTCTTACTGTCGGAGGCGAGCTTGGCAATCTCACGGCTCATATCGGAGAGCTCGGAAAGGCTTTCGGAAATGGACTTCATATTCGCTTCAACCTGAATAATCTTCTCGGAGTTCTGCTCGCTTCCGCACATAACCTCGGAGGACTCCTCGGCAATGCTGCGGTTTGCTTCCGCGGAAGTTGCTGCTATTCTGTCAAGCTCGGATACGGCTCTGAGCAGCTTCTCGGATACCTCGAGGGACTTCTCACGCATTATGTTCTGCTGCTCCGCGCTCATAAGGCTGCCGAGCATAGAGGACGCACGGCGCGCCAGCATAGTGAAAATCGCCGCGAGCGCAAAGGTCATCATCGCCTTGGGCAAGATGTTAAACAAAATTACCGAGCGAAAAGAATGGTAATTCTCATCGGGGAGCGTCTGCATAAGATGAGCAATAAACGCGCCGCCCGCGTTTCCCACAATCGCCAGAACGCTTGCAAACACAGAAAGCTTCTTCGAGAAATACAAGCTTGCAATCGCAATCGGGAACACGCACATAATGTAAACGTGGAACGTAAGCGTAATATCAAGACAAACTACAAATGCCACCGCGCAGGATATAATGATATACTTCACGGCAGCGCCCGTCATTTTAGCCGCTCTCACAATTATAGTCGGAATCCACAGGCAGACCGAGCCGATTATGTAGGCTATCGTCATCAGCCCTTTATCAGTGATAAAAAAACCAATCAAATCAAGAATGTACACAAGCGTGAAAATGCCAAACGTTATAACCATTACGTTTGCCGCGACACGATTGGCGTCAAGTTCGTTCTTTTTCAGCAATTCCATTGTCCGAGTCCTTTCATAAACGTTACCAATAATTGTATGACTTACATTATAATACTTTTGCAGGGAAATTGCAAGCCTTTTCCGACAAGATGCAGAATTATTCAGACAAGAGGACTATCCTTTCCTTTTCAGCAGACGAACAAGCCGAGGGCGATTATACCTCTGCATAGCCACAAAGCACAAATCAAACAGCGCTGACAGCACCGAGGTTATGACAAACGCCGCCGGCGCTCCGAAGCAGGGAATCAGCGCAATCGGCAGGAACGACAGCACTATTATCGTTTCGTGAACCAGCTCGGCTTCGCAGGTTGCTCCAATCACTTCGGGGAGAGTGTGCTTGGTGATGTCAAAATAGCTGCTTTCGAATGTGGGCATATTGTTTTTCCAGCTCTTTACGCGGAGGAATTTGTACAAGGAAGGCTCGAACTTTCGCTCTCTGAACCACCGCTTATTCCAATCAACCCGATTATGCAGAACGCCGTCAAAGCCCAAGCCCACCGCCAATCTCATTACAAAGTGATAGGAGGTTATTCCGAGCGTAATAGCGACTGTTTTTACCCAGCCGATATTGGTTATAAAATATGCCGCAAGCGCCGCCGCAAACGCCGCAAGCAATACGGCTGTCGCCGTGAAAAGCGTTTTCTTCACCCCTTCACCTCCTTAGTACGGGAAAATCAGCGTGTGATAATCCCGCCGATCCGCGTTGTGGTAGTAATCCTTAATCATCGAGGCTCTGAAGCCGAGAGCCGTAACCTCCCGCAAAAGCTCCTCATCGGAAAGAGCGGTGCGGAATTCCACAATACAGTGCAGTCCCGAATCCTCGCCCGAAATAACGGAATTTGCGAATATTTCGTGCGATTTCATTTTCTCAAAAAGCGCGGCGCGGCGCTTCTTATAGTGCGCTCTCATTCGGTTGATGTGCTTTTCAAAATACCCGTCGTTGATAAACCGCGCGAGAGCGTACTGCTCAAACGCAGATACGGGGCAGGAGAAAAAGCCCAGCTTTTCCTTATACCGAGCCAGCAGCTCGGGCGGGAGCACCATATAGCTTATTCGGATAGTGGAGGAAAGGCTCTTGCTGAACGTGTTCATATAGATAACCTTGTCCATCATATCAATGCTGTACATAGACGGAATAGGCTTTCCCGAAAGGCGGAACTCGCTGTCGTAATCGTCCTCGATGATAAATCGGTCGGGAGAATGACTTGCCCACTCCAGCAGGGCGTAACGCTTGCTCACCGAGGTGATAACTCCCGTGGGGAAATGATGCGAGGGCGACAGATGAATGACGTTAGCCTTGATTTTCTGAAGATAATCGGTATCTATGCCGTCCGACAGTACGGGAATACGCTCGCACTTCATTCCGTAGTTGGCGTAGATTTCCGCGATTTTGGAATATCCGGGCTCTTCAACCGCGAAAACACTGCGGCTGCCGAACAGAATATTCATCAGCATATAAAGATATTCCGAGCCTGCGCCGATTATGATTTGTTCGGGGGAAACGCTGATGTTGCGGAACTGCTTTAAGTGGCGGGAAATAGCCGAGCGGAGTTCGTACACGCCCTCGAACGGAGGCTTTACGAGCAGCTTTTCCTGATTTGAGGAGAGCTCCTCGCGCATCAGCTTCGCCCAGATTGTAAACGGGAAAAGCTTGTTTCCCGACTCCGTTTCAAGCGGCTTCGGTATTGCCGAACGATACGAGGCAGACTTCTCCGAGGGAAGAACCGTGCCGAGCTTCTCCGCATAATAGCCTTTTTGCGGAACTGACCTTATATAACCCTCCGCTATCAACTGGTTATATGCGTTCTCTACTGTAATTACACTCACTCCGAGGTTAGAAGCAAAGCTGCGCTTTGAGGGAAGTTTATCGTTTGCCGCAATGCTTCCGCGCTCTATGTCTTCCTTTATGCAGGTGTAAATCTGAGCATACAGCGGCTCTGAACCGGTCTTATCAAGTTCGTAGGTCAGCATAAAATCCGCCTTTCTGGTCTTATCAAAAATCTCCGATTTGAATATTGAAATATGGTCACAGTTCTATTATACTATTATAAGACGAAAAAGTCAACATCAAAATATAATTTAAGGAGATATACTATGGACAACAATCGTTATCAGCTTAACAAGGAACTCGCACAGATGCTCAAGGGCGGCGTAATTATGGACGTAACCACACCCGAGCAGGCGAAAATCGCAGAAGCGGCAGGCGCTTGCGCAGTTATGGCGCTTGAAAGAATTCCCGCAGACATTCGTGCGGCAGGCGGTGTTTCCCGTATGAGCGACCCCGCAATGATTAAGGGAATTCAGGACGCGGTAAGCATTCCCGTAATGGCAAAGTGCCGTATCGGTCATTTTGCAGAAGCGCAGATTTTGCAGGCAATCAACATCGACTACATTGACGAAAGCGAGGTACTCTCCCCCGCTGATGATGTTTACCACATCAATAAGAACGATTTCAAAGTACCGTTTGTATGCGGTGCGAAGAATCTCGGCGAGGCACTTCGCAGAATTTCCGAGGGCGCTTCGATGATTCGCACCAAGGGCGAACCCGGCACAGGCGACGTTATTCAGGCGGTTCGTCACATGAGAATGATTCAGAGCGAGATTGCACAGCTCGCTTCCAGACGCGAGGACGAGCTCTTCGAGGAAGCAAAGCGTTTGCAGGTTTCCTACGACCTCGTAAAGTACGTTCACGATAACAAGAAGCTCCCCGTTGTAAACTTCGCGGCGGGCGGCGTTGCAACTCCCGCAGACGCTGCTCTGATGATGCAGCTTGGCGCAGAGGGCGTGTTCGTTGGTTCGGGAATTTTCAAGTCGGGCGATCCCGAAAAGCGCGCTCAGGCTATCGTTAAGGCTGTTACCAACTACGACAAGCCCGAAATGCTCGCAGAGCTCTCCGCAAACCTCGGCGAAGCAATGGTCGGCATTAACGA
>JBJESC010000164.1:0-3564 GCA_051882615.1 Oscillospiraceae bacterium | reverse complement strand
CAGCGGTCACAGGTCTTCTGTGTATAAAATTTATCCATTGCAATTTCCGCCTTTCACAACCTCGACTTTACATTCCTCAAGTGCTTTTTCCAAATAGTCAAGAGGCAGACCGTTGTCCTCATATCCGTCTTGAATTCCGTAGTAGTAATACTCCACCGGCAATCGGAACTTGCCTTTTGCGGCATCGTTCATCACATACACCATTGCCGTTTGCGTTCCCGCTTCCAGCTCAACCGGAATCTCTGTCTTTTTATAAAAGCCCGGGTAACCCTCATATCGGTCAAGATTACGTTCACATCGTTCCGTAATCTTTCAAAGCACAACAGGAACACGGCAAATTTCGGATTTTTCGATATTGGCAAAGCCTCCGCTTCTGAACGTCAGCTTGTAACCATTGATAAACCCATTATTGCAGATTGTAGCCTCCGGACATCTGCCAGCCATCTGCTGAATGTTAATGTTTGAGCCGTAGGCTGCATAGAATTTTGTTTTCATAATATTTCTTCCTTTCCGAGCGGCTGTAAATTTTTATGCCGCTTCTACTGCCGTAAGGACGGTGTTACCCGTCCGACGGCTGTAGTCGATATTAATTATTCACTGTTTGCTTGGCAGCGGTGGATTGTTTCAAGTATGGCTTGCTGTTCGTTCTCTCCTACACCGATGCTTTCAAGAGCCTCACGAGTTCCGCAGTCGGGACAAATGATTGTTGTATTATCGTCTCTTGAAAGTGCCGGAGTGCCATGATATGTCTTACCGCATTTCGGACATACCGCTGTTTTCAAATTTTCACATTTCATACTCTCGCCTCCCGTCTGCTACGTCTGACCGCGTCAAATAAAATTTCGGTGTCAAATCCAAAGTCCCTGTATCCATACATACAGGTGCTTATATACTGCATAGTCGGAACGCCCGGCGGTCTGTCCTCGTGCATAATATATGCAAAGGCTGTGCGTACACGTTGCTTTCCCGAACGAATTCCGGTTACGGTGACCGTCATTTCCTTTTTGTAATAAAATGCCGGATAACCCTCATATCGGTCGAGCGCTTCCTCGTCCTCTTTTTCAATTGTCCAGACTGCAACGGGAACACTTGCTCCTTGTTTCGGTTCTATCGTAAGGTATGAGCCTGTCTTGCTCCCTCTGAACAGAAGCCCGTAATCCTTGATAACTGCCGTTCCGATAAGCCGTGCCGTTGGACAGCGAAACCGCATTTGATTGATATTCAAGTTGCTGCCGTAGGCTAAGTAATAGCGTTTCATTTTAAATCATTCCTTTCCGAAGGGGAACGTCCCTTTGCGGAAACACCCTTCTACCACCTTAAGACCGCCTATGCGGTCATATATTCAAGGTGGCAGGAGGCTATTTCCTTTGATTATGCCGTTCTCCCGTTTCGGAATGATGCGTCTCCGGCAAGTCTTTTGGTAAGAACCTCTCTCGCTGTCGCAAACTCATCGCCGATAAAGCCAAGTCTTAAAAGCCATGTCCTCATTGCGTATTTCGGATTTTCATTCTGCTGAGGTTTCGGGCTTGCGCTCTTTACCGTTTTTGCCATCTGACTCAGCGCCAAGCAAAGCTGTATGTAGCTTTTTAGCTGTCCGGCATGCAGACCGTTCCGCTTGCCGTTCGCCGGAGCGTCAAATTGGAAAAGTCTGAACTCAATTGTTCCCTTAGTGAATACTGAGTGGTAATTAAGCTGATGGTATCGGCTGCTGTGGTAATGCTGACTGCGGTTTCTGCAATCACTCTGTGTACCGTACCAAATATCCGCAAGCTCGGACATTGTCTTTGGTTTCTTTTCGTTTAGATTTTTCAGAAAATCCTTGTCCACCGTCTGGCAATAGCTGCGTGTTCTGCTCTCTGCGATGTTAATTGCGTCTATTAAGAGGTTTTCATGGCTCGCCATGATGTTTGCAAGGTTTCTGAGCGTCCGCGGAGTGTGTCCGTTTGCTCCGACATGTATGTGAATTCCGCAGCCGCGGGTGTAATCGCTTTTTGCTCCTGCGTGTCTGAGCTGTCTGACAAGTTCCTGCAAGGTTTCAATGTCTCTGTAGTAAAGTATCGGCGTTACCAATTCGCATTTTTCGCTGTCCGTTCCCGAAATGCTCACGTCTCTCTGAAATTTCCACTCTCTGCCGTCCGCATCCCAAGCCGACCAAGTGCTGTAACCGTTTCTGCGTGCTGTGTCTTCGTATCTGCCTGTTCCGAAATATGCCGCTGCAATCCTTGCGGCTTTTTCTCTGGTGATGCTGTTCATCTCGACCTCACCACCGATAGTCTGCTTTTTCATTTCCTCAATCTGAATTCGTGTTTTCTCGTTCATGGTTTATAATCTCCTTTTGTTTTGTTGAGTGTATATTACCGTCATTCGGAGATTATATCAATACCATTAGTACACAATATATTGTGGTTTTTATCGCAAGATATACACAATTTATGTACATATTGCGGTCAGTTATTTTCCGGTCTGCCGTACCGGAACGCGCTGTTCCCGCTCAGATTTTTTATAAGCGCCTTGCGGAGTGGTTTATATTCCTTGCCGGATAAACCGATACGGTTCAAAAATGTCCGCATGGCGAATTTCTCATTTTCCACAGGCTTTTCCTTTGCCGTAACCCTTACGGCGTTTTCAGCCATTTTATACAGCGCTTTTATAAACGGAGTATAAATTTCGAGGTCATCGATATCAATTCTATGGTCGAACCAGTCAAACCACAGCGTATCTTCTTCCCATTCAATCGACAATTCTTTTTCCGTATCCAAAGCCTTTTGAAACAGTGCCTTTTTATTCGCTATAATTGCATTGAGGTTTTCAATTATTTTATCGTCGCATGGCTTATCGGAAAGTTCCGCTATCGGCATTCCGATTGAAAATCCAATGGCTTCCTCTTCATCATCCTCAGGCATATTCTCCGCTGTGAATCCGCGTTTATAAAGTTCTTCCATAAGATGCTCAACATCTTCATGTTCCTCACAGTCAACAACCTCAAGATTTCCGTCTCTCGTGATTTTGTAACGGTCGCCGACCGCATATGCGAATGTCGGCGCGCCAAGATATTTTGACGGCTCGCCTATAATATCGCTTACCGCCTTGACAAGAGTCTTCTTATCGCTGCCTGACGCATTATACTTGATTTCCATTTACGGTATCCTCCTCTGTTCTTTATTGTAAGCACATATTACCGTCAATTTAAGAATTTATCAAGTATGTACGTTACACAATAATCTTCATCATACTTTGTATATTTTACAGCACAATAAAAGCCGCCCTTATCATAAAGGCGGCTCCTTAGACTATTCGAGATATAACTCCTCATCGGTTACAGGAATTTCACCGTTCTCCTTCTCGTAACGGGCAATTTCCTTTTTGATGAGGTATTCAATCATGTTTGTCATTGTTCGTGATTCCCCGGCTGCAATCTTCTTAATCTTTACATGATTAACAGGGTCAAGTCTAAGTGTGAATTGAGTTCTTACTACAGGCATTTTCTCAGCTCCTTCTGCTATTTTAACTACAATATATGATACCACTCTGGTCTCTTTTTGTATGGTGTCTACTTGACACCTA
>JBJESC010000163.1:0-3583 GCA_051882615.1 Oscillospiraceae bacterium | reverse complement strand
CGCGTCAAGGCAAAAACGCCGTGCTGTTCGTGTTCAGCCTTTTGTTCTACGCTTGGGGCGAACCTATTTATGTCCTGCTGATGATATTCTCCACAATACTCGATTACACCTGCGGCAGGCTTGTTGAGAAATTCCGAGGAACGAAAAAGCAGAAAATCGGTCTGCTTATCTCGGTTATAACAAACCTCGGTCTGCTCTGCTTCTTCAAGTATTCCGACTTTTTGATTACAACCGTGAACAGCATTTTCGGCTGTGCAATCCCAACCTTAAATCTGCCGCTTCCTATCGGAATATCGTTCTACACTTTCCAGACAATGAGCTACACCATAGACGTATACCGCGGCGAAGCTAAAATGCAGCGGAACATTATCTCATTCGGCGCTTATGTTTCGCTGTTCCCGCAGCTTATCGCGGGACCTATTGTACGGTATCGGGATATTGCCGAACAGCTCGACAGCCGCACCCACTCATTCGATAATTTCGGGGAGGGCGTGAAACGTTTTGTGACGGGGCTTGGGAAAAAGGTGCTTCTTGCGAACAATATCGGGCTGCTGTGGGACGTCGTTTCCAAAACGGATATGGCAAAGCTGACAACTCTCGGCGCGTGGCTTGGTATCATTGCATTCGCGTTTCAGATTTACTTCGACTTTTCGGGCTACAGCGATATGGCGATAGGGCTTGGGAAGATATTCGGCTTTGATTTTAACGAGAATTTCAACTACCCTTACATTTCAAAGAGCGTAACCGAATTCTGGCGCAGGTGGCATATCTCCCTCGGAACGTGGTTTCGCGACTATGTGTATATTCCGCTCGGCGGCAACCGCAAGGGGCTGCCCAAGCAAATACGCAATATCGCCGTTGTGTGGCTGCTGACGGGCTTCTGGCACGGCGCAAGCCGGAATTTCATTGTGTGGGGCGTGTTCTACGGGGCGCTTCTGGTCTGCGAAAAGCTGTTCCTGTTGAAATGGCTTGATAAAGCGCCTGCCTTTGTCGGACGCGTCTACACAATGCTTGCGGTGCTGCTGGGCTGGGTGCTGTTTGCGTTTGAGGATATGGGCAAGGGCTGGGATTTCTTAAAAGTGATGTTCGGTGGCGGAGCAGGTCTTGTAAACAGCGGCGCAATGTATCAGCTTCTATCGTACCTGCCGCTGATTTTGGTATGCGTTATCGCTTCAACGCCGGTTGTGAAGCGGCTTTACGAAAAGCTTTCTGCCAAGGCTAACGAAGGAATACTGCTGACCGCAGACGCGGCTCGGATTGTAGGAATTACCGCGCTGTCAGTGGCGTTCCTGATAAGCGGCTCGTATAATCCGTTCTTGTATTTCAGGTTTTAGGGGGAAATATATGAGAAACAAGGTGATTTCAATTCTGTTCTGCCTGCTGCTTGCGGCGGGGATAGGGGCGAGCATTATTCTTCCCGACAAATACTACTCCGAAAGCGAAAAGCGCACTCTGAAGCAGTTCCCGAAGCCCTCTTTTGAGGAAATTTTCGAGGGGAAATTCGGTAATGAGATAGAAGCGTATCTCGCCGACCAATTCCCCGCGCGGGACGGCTGGGTTACTGTTAAAACGATAACCGACCGCATTTCGGGCAAAACCGAGAGCAACGGAGTGTACTTTGCTGCCGACAATTACCTTATCGAGGCGCACAAAAGTCTGCCCTCAAAGCAGGCAAAAGCTAACATAGCCGCGCTGAAAATGCTGTCGGACAAGCTTTCCGAACAGGGTATCACAATGAATGTGATGCTCGTACCAACCGCCAGCTATATTCTGTCCGAGAAGCTGCCGCCGTTCGCTCCGAATGCAAACCAACATTCCGTTATCGAATACGCCGAACAACAGGGCTTGAAAATCGTGGACGTTACCGAGGCGCTTGCCGCTCACGAGGACGAGTATATCTACTACAAGACCGACCACCACTGGACATCTCTCGGTGCATACTACGCATACGCTGAATGGGTGCGGTCTAAGGGGGAAACTCCCGAGCCGCTTTCTGCGTGGACAAAGCGCGAGCTGTGCAGCAATTTCCGCGGCACAACCTACTCGAAGGTAAACTACCCCTTTGCGCCGTATGACACGATAGACGCATACTACAAATCCGAAAAGCACGAGGTAGATTACAACAACGGGGATTATATAACGGACATCATTTATGAGGAGAAATTCCTCAACGGGAGCGACCAATATGCGGTATTCTTCAATTCCAATCAAACGACAACAAAAATCAGCGGAAACGGCGAGGGAAAGCTGCTTATCATCAAGGATTCTTACGCGAATTGCTTCGGGCAGTTCGTTGTGGACAACTACGAGGAAACCCACCTTATTGATTTGCGTTTTTTCAGGGGAAGTGTTTTTGATTATGTTGTGGAAAACGAAATAACCGAGGTGCTGGTGATGTACAATATTCCGAATTTCTGCGGTGATGCAAGCGTTTCACACTGCATCGGATAACCACAAAAAGCATTACAATAATCAATTTTTTTCCAAAAACAGCCGTAAAATTCTCCCAAGAATAAAAACGCCATTCGGTACGATAATAATGTCACGGCGTTCGCCGTATCAAGTTATGAAAGGAAGTTTTTGTTATGGGAACTGAATTTGCAAACAAGCACATCGGCTGCACCATTCACAACTGTGAGCATCACTGTAGCTGCGAGGACTACTGCTCTCTCGATAAGATTGAGGTGGGCACTCACGAGTCCAATCCTACCGTTGTACAGTGCACCGACTGCCTCTCTTTTAAGGCAAAGCCCGGTGTTTAAGGGATTTTCTGAATAATTGATTTGCGGCGGCTCTTCATTTCGGAGAGCCGTTTTTCCGCGCTGTTTTAACAGCTTTTCCCGACAGCAGAAGCACCGCTGTGAGGTTTGGAATTGCCATTAGCCCGTTGAGAAGGTCGGATATTCCCCACGCTAAGCGCATATCAGCTACCGCTCCTACGATAGCGAACACTATGAACGCCACACAAAACGGCTTTCTGAATCGCGCTCCGCACAGGAACTCCACCGCCTCGCTTCCGAAGTAGCTCCACCCCAGCACGGTTGAAAACGCAAACAGCATTACAAGTACGGAAAGCACCCTTCCTGCGATTTTACCGAAGCTCCCGGAAAAAGCGTACTCCACAAGTCCCACTCCGCATACAGGCTCAATCTCTGCGGAAACTATCCTTCCGTCCTCAGTATTGCCTTTCACGGTGAAAAGGTTGCTATAACACACGCCGCTCATTTTTACTTCAGCAGAGATTTGCTCTCCGTCTACGGTAACGCAGGGGATTTCCTCGGGGAGAGTTATTCCCTCCGTTATCAGCCCCTCGCTGTCGGTAATCCTGAAATACGCCGCTTCCGCGCTCACGCTGTTCAGCGTTTCATAATACAGCGGAACGCGGCAGGAACTTGACATAAGCGTCAGCGCAGTCAGGCTGCACATCACAAGCGTATCAAAAAAAATCTCGAATATACTCCACATTCCGCATACCAAAGGGCTTTTGATACCGCTTGCCGTATGAGCGAATACCGAAGTGCCAAGCCCTGCTTCGTTTGAGAACACTCCTCGCTTGAAGCCCATTGAAATCGCCGTTTTCACA
>JBJESC010000162.1:0-3592 GCA_051882615.1 Oscillospiraceae bacterium | reverse complement strand
GATACACAACACGCACATAAGTGCTATTCCCACGAACGGAAATCCTGGGTATTCCGTCCCGAAATTATGTCCCGAAACCGTAAGCGGAGCATGCCACAGTCCCCAGATTATGCCGCCCACAATCACAGCGGCGGGTTTGGGCATAAGCTCCATCAGCTTCGGCATCATATATCCGCGCCAGCCCCATTCCTCGCCGAATGCGGGGAAGAACATAATTATCGAAACGGCAATCTGAGTGATGATAGCGGCTATTCCGACTCCACCCTCGCCTACATCAAACACGTTTTCACCGCCGAGAACAATCAGCCATACCAGAACAATCAAAACAGCGCTTTCGAGCAGCTTTACGCCTACGGAAGCTACATAGTATTTTATGTTTCCCTTGAAATTCGGAAACAGCAATAAATCCTTGAAGCCCTCTTTGGTGATAATTCTTGTGAGAAGATGTGCAAGAGCGGGGGCGAACATACATAGTGTTCCATAGGCTTGTGCAATAATAAGCGAATTTTCCGACGCATTCTCCGAGAACATCAGCTCCCCGCAGAATGAATTGATAATCGGCGTGATTACGCACAGCGGAAGCACCGAAAGAACGCAGTAGATTACCAAGCGGATTATGGTCAGCTTTTTGCTGCTTTCGGGTTTAGTTGTCATAGCACTCCGCTCCTTTCCGATAAAGTGAAACAGATATTCTGTATGAGAGGAAGTACAGCGCTAACGAAACGTAGGGGAGAAGCGCTATAGCCCATACCATACCGCCCTTGTCGAAGAAGTTGATGATAAACTCCGTGAAGTTGCCTTCAAACAAGAACGAAATGTCTCCGAAAAGCAGGTAAATTCCTATTGCGAGGAAAATAGCGCCTATAATCGCCAGCTTGATGTTTGCGCCGTTTTTTGAACCAAAACGAATGAAAAAGGGAATTTCAACAGCGCTTACTAAAATCTGAAATGAGAACATCGCAAAGGCAATTTGAGAAACAGAACCAAAATATCTGCCGACAACCAATGAACCGACAAGGTCCGATACCATAAACACGAAAAGGGGGAAAAGGTTTACTGCAAGCATCAGAATATATTTGCTCTGTGCCTGTGCCTTGAAAGACTGCGGCGTGGAGGCGGCGAAGTTCTGCCATAGACGTTTTTCGTCAAAGGTAAACAACGAGGTGTCCAGCAGACCGATCGCGTAAAACGCTATTATTACTAATGCATAGCCCACTATCGCAGCGTCGGGGTTTTTATTGCTGCATTCAAAGCCAATCTCGGTTATTGCAGATAGCACGGTCAGAACCGCTATTACGATAAGTGACATTTTCGACATAACCCAGTCTTTGTAAAGGAAGCCTTTCATCACTTTTCCCCCTTTCCCATAAGCGCTGTCAGAGCCGCAAACTGAATTGCGACAATTGCCGCGAGCACAAGCGGTGCGAATGGAAGAAAGTCTGTGCAGAGGTTCTGCAATTTGCCAAAAAGCTCCTCTAACTGTTCCTGCTTCATATCATTGTCCAACCCGAATTTTTTCATTCCGAAAAAGATTATTACTACTGCAACGGGAAGTAATGTTAAAGTTGCTTTCTCAACCGAGTGGAAAAACATCGTGAAAATCTGGATAAGCACAAACATTGCGGTAATTAATGTGTAGAAGACCATAAGGTATCCCGCGTCGGACGCAGACAAGCGCTCTCCGTTTACTGCGCGAACAATTGCGATATACACAAATCCCAAGCCTATTGCCGCAATCAGCGAGAGTATCAGCACAAGTGATTTCGCAAGAGCAAATCTTGCGGGCTTGGCAGGCGAGGCACAGCGAAAGCGTCTCCACATCACCTGTTCATCGTGCATTGACGACGACTCTGTAGAAGCGGATATTAAAATCGAGGTCATAAAAGGCGGAAGAAGATAGACGAATGTCTGAATAATGTTCCCCGAGATTTCCATTACTGAATCGGGGAGCTTGGCGAGGTTTCCGACCTTGGTGCTTGCCAGAACAAGCGCAGCGAGTGCCGTCACAATCGCAAAGGTAATCAGAGAATAGAGAAAAGGCTTCTTTATGAAAACCCATTCGCGGTACAGCAGTCCAGAAAATTTGGCGGATTTCTTGGCGTTTTCCATTACGACCACTCCTTTTTCGCACGGTTGACGTAAAACAGCATAATCTCCTCGAGGGTGGTTTTCTCGATTGCTGCGCCCGAATATTTCTTCGCTGCGGCGGCTCTGTCAGCAACCATTACCTCCGCGCCGAAGTCGTTTATTCGTGCGCTTATGTAGTCCTCCGGGGTGATTTCCTTGAAGTCGGATTTGGAGCATTTGATCACTCCGTGCTGCTCGAGGATTACGTCCTTTTCGCCCGAAAGCAGAATTTTTCCCTTGTCGATGAACGTAACTCCATCCGAGATTTTTTCAAGGTCGCTTGTGATATGCGAGGACATCAGAATACTGTTCTCCTCGTTCTGGAGATACTCGCGGAAAATATCAAGGATTTCATTGCGGACTACGGGGTCAAGTCCCGTGGTCGCCTCGTCCATTATGAGGAGCTTTGCTCCGTGGGAGAGCGCTGCCGCGATTTGCAGCTTCATCTTCATTCCCTTGGAGAACTGCTTGATTTTCTTCTTTTGGGGGAGAGCAAATTTATCGAGGTATTCCTCGTAGAGAGCGGGGTTCCAGTTCGCGTACAAGCCGCTCATCATTACGCTTATCTGCTTCGCGTTGAATACATCGTGGAACGGGATTTCATCGAACACCGCAGCCACCTGCTCCTTGATTTCGTATTCGTCTTTGATGTGGTCAAGCCCGAGCATTTTTATTGAGCCGCTGTCCGCTTTAATAATGTTGAGCAGCGCCTTGATTGTAGTGGTTTTACCCGCACCGTTCTGTCCGATAAAGCCCATAACCGTGCCTTTCGGTACGTTGAACGACACGTTATCCAGCGTAAAGCCGTCGTACTTCTTAGTCAGTCCCATGATTTCAATTGCGTTCTCGTAATTTGCGGTGTCACTCATTGCTTTCCCCTCCATAAATCAGTTCGAGAATTTCCTTCATTTCGTCCAGCGACAGATTACACATTCGCGCCGTTTCGCAGGCTTTTCCGAGAAGCTCCTCAACGCGGCGGACGGTTTCCTCACGGAGAAAATCGGTGTTCTGCCGCTTTACGAAGCAGCCCTTTCCCGCGAAGTTCTCGATATAGCCCTCGCGTTCAAGATCCTCGTAAGCGCGTTTTGTGGTGATAACGCTTATCCGCAGCTGCTGAGCCAGCACCCGCATTGACGGAAGCGCTTCTCCCGTCGCCAGCGTACCGTTCATAATCTGTGCCTTTATCTGAGAGACAATCTGCGCGTAAATCGGCTCGTCAGACGAGTTGCTGAGTAAAATATCCATATTGTTGTGCACCTCATAGTGAAATTGTATATATACACTATACACAGTATATCACGGCAATAATGATTTGTCAATAGGGAAAACTAAAATTTTTTAAAAAAATTGGGTGGAGTAGTTCCGCCCATCAGTTTGTTGAAGAAAGAATTATTCTGCTATACGAGATTTCCCCTATCCCCCTACCCCCTTCCCCTAAAGGGGAAGGGGGAGTGCAGGAGCGGGG
>JBJESC010000161.1:0-3592 GCA_051882615.1 Oscillospiraceae bacterium | reverse complement strand
ACTTTTCAAGCGCTTCTGCCATAACGGTGTGGTTGGTGTAAGCGAAGGTGTTGGTGCAGATGTGCCAAGCCTGCTCCCAGCCATAGCCGCAGTCGTCGAGCAGAACTCTCATCAGCTCGGGGATAGCGAGCGTGGGGTGAGTATCGTTGATATGGATAGCAACCTTCTCGTGGAAGTTGTTCATTGTGCCGTAAACTCTCATGTGGCGCATTACAATATCGCCGATAGAAGCCGCGCACATAAAGTACTGCTGGCGCAGACGGAGCGCCTTACCCTCTGCGTGGTTATCGTTGGGGTAGAGCACCTTGGAAATGGAGTGAGCGATGTTCTGTGCGCCGAGCGCGGTAGCGTAGTCGCCTGTGTTGAACGCGTTCATATCGAAGGACATAGCCTCTGCTCTCCACAGACGGAGCTTGGAAACGCCCTTGGAGTCGTAACCCGAAACGTACATATCGCACGGAACAGCGTTTACACTGTTGTAGCCAACATAGTCGAGGCGGTGATAACCGTTGTCCCAGCTCTCGTTGATGTGTCCGTCAAAACGAACCTCAACAGCCTGGTCGGGCACGGGAACGAGCCATGCGCCGCCGCCGGGCAGCCAGTTATCGGGAAGCTCGGTCTGCCAGCCGTCAACGATTTTCTGCTTGAAGATACCGTACTCGTAGCAGATAGAGTAGCCCGTAGCGGGATACTCGCAGGTAGCAAGACCGTCCATATAGCAAGCCGCAAGACGTCCCAGACCGCCGTTTCCGAGGCCTGCGTCCGGCTCTTCGTCGTAAATCTTGTCAACCTTAACCCCGATTTCCTCAAGAGCAGCCGCAACCTCGTCCTGCATACCGAGGTTATACAGCGAAGTCTTGAGCGAACGTCCCATAAGGAACTCCATCGAGAGGTAGTAAACCTGCTTTCTGCCCTTGGAGTTGCACTCGCGCATAAACTGGTGGCGCTTCTCCTTCATATAGTTTACAACAATGGAGGACAGCGCACGGTAAATCTGCGTTACGTTCGCATCCTTGAGAGTTGTGCGGTAATCATATTCCAGAATTGTCGAAAGCTGCTTTAACAGCTCGTCCTTAGAAATCGGTGATTTCATTGTGTTGCCCCTTTCATTCTACCCGTTTAAGTTATTGACTTAATTCTCCAATTGCCCAATGCTAAACACCATAGGCATTCAATTTATTATACACCATATTTTCACAGTTTTCAAGGGATTTTTAGAAGTTCTGTTAGAATAAGACAAAAAAATCCCCCATATTTCGTAAATTGCCACAAGAGTGACAATCCGAAAATTCACATACTGTGAAATAAACGATTACAATTCACGAGGGATTTTTACTGCCTGCGGGCGAGCTTGTACTCGTCGTCAAGGTCGAAGTACGGGCAGGAGTCGTTTGTGCCCTTGAGGAAGTTGTACATTTCGTCCTCGTCGAGGTTTACAAGGCAGGTGTAGCACTCATATTCCTCGTCATAAGCATAATATGAGCATTCGTCGCAGATTGACATTGTGTTTCTCCTTTCGGGGACGTCCCCAATTTTCGCCGCAGCTTGGGAAAGCGCCGCTGCAAGTCACTCGAGCAGCTCGGCTATATCGCGCAGATAGTAGTCGTGCCTGTCCGCAGTCCCGAAGCCGTATGCCGCATACGCGAACTTCGCTCCCGCCGCGTATGCACTGTCGCAGTCGGTCTGGGTGTCGCCGACATAGAGCGCGTTGGAAATACCGTTTCGCTCCATAATCAGGCGGATATTCTCCGACTTCTGAAGCCCCGTGTCGCCCCAGCAAAGCTTGTCCGTTATCAGGTCGCCGAGGCGGTAGAACTCCAGAAACGCCTCGATATACCCCGATTGGCAGTTGCTGACGATAAACAGGCGCGTTTGCTTCGATAAGGCGCGGAGCGTTTTCTCGGTGTTCGCGTAAAGCTCGCCGCCGTGCTGACGAAGATAGTCGTTCTCCACCTCGCAGCAGCGGGTGATAAGCTCCGTCCGCTCCTCCTCTGTTCGGTCGGGGAAGAATTTCAGCGCAATGGCGTCCATAGTCTGTCCCATAACGCTCATGATGTCGGACTTTGTGAACCGCTCCTCGCCCGAAGCTAAATTCCACGAACGCGCAACGTTTTCCGCGCTGTTCCACAGCGTTCCGTCCATATCGAAGATTATTCCGTCAAACTCCATATTCTCCCCCTAAATAACCCGCCGCGAAACTTCATTCTCCCAAAAAATCCGCCGCGAAAACTGTGCGAGTTGACACGGCGAAGCATTTCACAGGCTGACGAGAAAGGTGCAGATACGCGCATTATCCGCTTCGCGGAAAACGCTGAAACGGCACATCGGCTAAGCACAGACAGGAAGTTTGTCAGGTTACCACAAAAGGGCGGCAAGGATGCCGCCCATCTAATGGTAACCTAGTTGTGCCTGCCGATACACCGTTGACGAAGCAGATGTGCCTTTATCGCAAGCCTGATTAGTCAGCGGCTTTTGCGGGCGCTTTCTTTCCCTTTGCAGCCTTGCGCTCCTGCCACCAAATCCAGATAGGACCTGCGAGGCACAGGGACGAGTAGAAGCCCACAGCCATACCGATTGCAAGCGGGATTGAGAACGACAGGATTGACGTTACACCCATCAGCGAGCATACAATCGAGATAGAGAGCATTGCCGTTACGGTTGTAACCGTGGTGATAATCGAACGCGAGAGCGTCTGGTTAATCGAGAGGTTTACCAGCTCGCGGTCGGACATCTTTGTACCGTACTTAGCGCGGTTTTCACGCAGACGGTCGTAGATGATGATTGTGTTGTTAATCGAGTAGCCGAGAAGCGTGAGGATAACCGCCATAAAGTTGGAATCCAGCGACATTCCCGCGAATACATACACCGCATAGGTCAGCACAACGTCGTGCAGCAGGCAGAAGATTGCGATTACGCCCGCGCTCCAGCCGCCGATTTTCTTAAATCTGAACGCAATGTAGATTACCAGCAATACGAACGCCACTATAACAGCGATAAGGCAGCTTACGAAGAACTGCGAACCCGCAGAAGCGGAAACGTTGGTCGCGTCGAGGTTTACGATATTGTTGTCGGGATAAGCCTTAACGAGCTCGCCCGTGATGTTTTCGAGCATCGCGTCGTCCATCTTTCCGTCAGCCGCAAAGGTGAGCACGATTGTCTGCAAATCGTCCGTGAAGCTGGTTCCCGTGGTTACGGTAGCCTTGGACGTGCCGAGCGCCTCAACGGTCGCCTTGACAGCGTTGGTGTCGATTTCACCCGTGTAGGAGTAGGTTGCGATTGTACCGCCCTTGAAGCGAATATCCACGTTCACTCCGATTACGAACGTGCAGATTACGGTGAGCGCGATTATTGCGGCAGAGATGATAAGGAACACCTTTCTCTTGCCTACGAAATCAACATTGGTCTTTGTCTTGACTTCGATATTCTGAACGGTGGTCTTGCCTGCTTCAACATCTTCGGCGGCGTCCTTCTTGTCAACGCCGAACAGAGCGGGCTTTCTGAAGCACTTGAACTTGGAGAGCGAAACGGTCATCAGACGAGTAGCCCAGCAAGCCATAATGAAGTTCATAATTACACCCGCAAGCAGCGTGTA
>JBJESC010000160.1:0-3595 GCA_051882615.1 Oscillospiraceae bacterium | reverse complement strand
AGCAGTTTACTGCCCTCATACACGCATTCCATTTCTCCCTTTGCGGTGAGCCACGAAAGATAGCTGCGCGTTGTGCTGCCTATCAGCGCGTACTGCATAAGGTAGAGCTTAATCCCGAACTCCGCGAAAATTTTCTCCAACAGCTCGTCAATCGTCAGCCCATTCCCGCAAAAGCGCTTTATCACATCAGCGACCTCGTAAACGCAGGCAATGTTCTTATCCACGAGCGCCGAAATATCCTTCATCGGCTCATCGTGAGAGGGGATAAACAGCGTTCCCTCCAGCGTTTTCAGCTTATCAAGGGAGTGCAAATGCTCCTCAATATCGTAGAGAAACGCGATTTTATACTTCTCGGTGGTTTTCTCGCTCACCGTACCGTCCGCGATAAACCATACCCCGTCCGCAGTTTTGAATGCGGCTTGTTCGAAGTCGTGACCGTCAATATGCGTGTATGTCAAACCCTCGGGGAGCGCCGCCTCCGTCAGCTCCGCACATTCGCACGGCTTGGACATCAGAAACTTGGAGCGCAGCTCCTTGCTCGGAAACCCGCCGTACAGCACGGACGGCAGCAGATACGGATTTCGCACAATCGCCGCGCACGCGCCCGGCGCATACACCTCGCAGCCCGTCCTCTCGCGCAGTGTAGCCGCTCCTCCCGTATGGTCGGCGTGACAATGCGTACAGAACACCTTATCTAGCGTCCAGCCTTTTGCCTCAATGTGTTTAAGGATTTTCTTCGCAGCGTCCTTGTCGTTGCCGCTGTCGATAAGGCAGCACTTTCCGCCGTACTCGTACAGTCCGATATTCGTGGGGCTGTCCATATAGTAGGTGTGCTCTCCCACTTGGTTTAAGTCATACATTAACGTCAACTCCCTGTTGTTGTGTCTGCCGTAAAGCCGCATAGTATCAGGGCTTTACTTCGTTTTCAAGCGGTCTGCCGTGGAGATAGTCGTCGAAATTTTTAAGCGTAACCTCCGCGATATTCCGCAGCGCTTCGTCTGTAAGGAACGCCTGGTGCGAGGTGATAATCACGTTCGGACGGGACACCAGCATTGAGATTACCTCGTCCGTTACGATTTTGTCGGAGTTATCCTCGAAGAACAGCCCGCTTTCCTCCTCGTACACGTCCAGAGCCGCTCCCCCGATTCTCTTTTCGTTAAGCGCGGCAAGCAGCGCTTCAGTATCAATCAGCCGTCCGCGCGAGGTGTTGACAATCAGCGCGGATTTCTTCATCTGAGAAATCGCTTCCTCGTCAATAATATAGCGCGTTTCGCGGGTGAGCGGACAATGCAGCGAGATAATATCCGAACGTCTGAAAAGCTCCTCCTTGGAGACGAACTCCACGCCCTCAATCTCGGCGGGATTCGGGTCAAAAGCGACAATATTCATTCCGAAGCCCTTGCATATATCAATAAACACTCTGCCGATACGCCCTGTGCCGATTACTCCCGCGGTCTTTCCGTGCAAATCAAAGCCCGTCAGTCCCACCAGACTGAAATTGAAATCACGAGTTCTGATATACGCCCTCGGTATTTTACGATTAAGCGCGAGAATAAGCCCCATCGTATGCTCAGCCACAGCATAGGGCGAGTACGCGGGCACTCTCAGCACCTTGATTTTCCCTTCGGCAGCGGAAAGCGCGACATTGTTGAAGCCCGCGCACCGCATAAGAATGACTTCGACATTCATTTCCGCGAGTGAATTGATTGTCTTTGCGTTAATCTCGTCATTGACAAACGCGCAAACCGCGCGGCAGCCCTCCGCGAGCTTTACATTCTCGGGGCGGAGTCTGCCCTCAAAATAACGGATTTCAAACTTCGTGTTTATTCTGTCAAACCACTCTCTGTCATAAGGCTTTGCGTCAAAAAAAGCAATCTTATCCATAAAAACCTCCATAGATTTTTATGGATATTGTATCCGAAAAATCAGTCGCTATTCAGCAAACCCACAAACAGCGGAATTGCCGTTTCAAAGTTAATGCCGTAAAAACGGCGCTCGGTGTCGTTTGCGGTAAGCGCAACCGACTTTGTGGTAAATGCGTCCGTAATCCGCAGCGCTTCGGCGAAGCTCTTCCCTCTCACAGTCGCCGCCAGCAGCGCTGAGGAAAATATGTCGCCCGTTCCCGAACGGTGTATATCGTACTCCTTAGCGAACGCCTTGAAAATCTTCCCGTCGCTCTCAATCGCAGCCCAGCCGATTTCTCCCTCTAGCGTTGGCACGGTAATGCCCGTAATAACCGCCTTTTTCGCACCGAGCCTTAACAAGCCGCGCAGCATTTCCTCGATTTCTTCCTCATTCGGAGACTTACGATATTCCTCGCCCAACAGCAGATACGCTTCAGTAAGATTGGGCGTAATTATGTCGGCTTCTGCACACAGGCCGCGCATTTTCTCGGCATAGTCCTCGGTAATCTGCGCATAAAGCTTACCATTATCCCCCATTACAGGGTCAATGAGAATGCACGAGTCGTCCTTTCGGAAATCCGCAATAAAACTCCGCACATACTCCACCTGCGAGGAGCTCGCAAGGTAGCCCGTATAAATCGCGTCAAACGTTATTTCGTTAGCCTTGAACTCCTCCGAAAACCTCTCCAGATCCTCGGTGAGGTCGCGCACATAAAACCTCGGAAATCCCGTGTGGTTGGAAAGCACCGCAGTCGGCACACAGCAGCACTCAATCCCCGCAGCCGAGATTATCGGCAGCGCCACGGTAAGGCTGCACTTTCCCACGCAGGAGAAATCCTGTATTGTCGCTATTCTCTTCATTTCATTAGTCTTTCGTTAAATATTATCCGAGCTCCACCACGGTAACTCCCGCTTCGCCCTCGCCATACGCTCCCTGACGGAAGCTGCGAACTCCGGGCATTCTCCGCAGCGCCGACTGAACCGCCTCGCGCAATGCGCCCGTGCCCTTGCCGTGGATAATCACCACCTGCGAAAGTCCCGACATCAGCGCACTGTCAATAAAGCGCTCCACTTCCATTACACCCTCGTCGCCCATCATTCCGCGTATATCAAGCTCCATACCGCCGCGGCGGTTCATATTGGAAGTAACCGACTTCTTGATTTTACCCGCCTGTATCCTAGCGTTATTCGCCTGCTTCGGCTGCTCCTTTTTCTCCACCAACCGCAGATTGGAGGCTGTGGTCTTGACTTTCATAGAACCAACGCGCACATAGCACACGCCGTTGATGTTCGGCACGGTCATCAGCGTTCCCTCGCGGTCGGTGTCCGCCAGCTTTACGGTATCGCCCTGTTTGAACGGGCGCGGCGGGATATATTTCTCCACTCTCCGCTCCACAACGGGGTTTGCCGCGTCGTGCATTTTGTTGATTGCGGAATTGGTTCGGGATTTTGCCTCGGAAATCCCCTTTCGCAGCGCTTCCTTATCCTTGATTTTCTTCAATTCGTCAAGCTCGGTGAGCAGCCTGTTGGACTCCGCTCTCGTCTGCTCGACAATGGACATTGCGCGCTGTCTTGCGCTTTCAAGCTCCTTTTCCTTCTGTGCTTCCAATTCGGAGAGCTTCTGTTTTAACTCGCCCTCGGTGAGCTTTGCATTCCGCTCGGCAATCGCCATACTCTCGCGCATTTTCTCC
>JBJESC010000159.1:0-3605 GCA_051882615.1 Oscillospiraceae bacterium | reverse complement strand
TTCAAATTGTATTCAGACCGTTTGATTTGAACGTCAACACCCGCATTATTTCAATGAGTTTCAATCCGTTCAATCGCCGTGAGATTACGATTGAAGTCGGGGATTACATTCCGAGTATTTCGGACAGCCTGTACCAGATAGAACAGGCGGCAAACAAAATACGGGAAGATGTCGGCGAGTCCACGGCGAACATCAAAACCGCCACCAACAACTCGGTTATTGCCATTTCTGAAAAACAACAACGGCTGTTCCGAATTACGTTCAATGCTATTCAGGCAACTTACGCTTCGTTCTGCTCTACGGTGAAGTTCACGCTGACAACAGCGGGAACTGTTACCTTTATTCTGAAAAAGGACGAGAACGAGGTAATGCGGTATGAGGAGTATTTCAGCGAGGGTTCTCACACCAAAACCTACACCTATCCGTTTACATCGGAAACCGGGCAAAATACGCTCTCGCTGAGTGTTCTCTCGGCTGACGGAGCAGAGGGAGAGTTTCCGAAAATGCAGACATGGGGCTATGTCATGGGCGCGTACCTTGCCGGAGATAATCCTTGGGACGGTTATATTGAGCTTTGTGAGGACGGGTTGTGCTTTACAATGCGGCGCAGTGAACGCAAGAAACTCATTGTTCCGGCTGACACAATGCTGTGCGAGATACTCAAATCCCACAAATTTGTATTTACCGAAACACCGCTGCTGTTTACAAAGAGAACCCATGAGAGAAAGACGCTTGAACCCACTGTTCACACGCTGTTCCCGAACCCGTGGAGTCCGAAGCTGATTACACCGCCACCAATAACAGTGGTGAATGTATCCAACAGAAAGTTGTACATCGAACTACGAAACCCCGTGAAAGCAGATGAAATTGTAACGTCTGCTTTCACGATGATTGTAACAACCTCGTCCGAAACAGTGCGATTACAACCCGTTTCGGCAGACTTTGGAACAGGAGATTTTGGCAGCACAATTTGGCTCACTTTCGACAATTCTGCGATGAAAGACAGCGTTCAGAGCATTACGCTGTTGTATGACGGAGATGTCGGAAACCTTATCGATGTGCTGAACAACATACCTTGCGGAAGTTTCCAGACATCGTTTATTTACACACCTTATGAGGAGGAACAGGAATGATTAAAGGCAGAGCAACAATTCAGATTATAGACGAAAAGTCCGGCGAAACGGTGCGTGAAATCCACGAAGAAAACATGATAACAAACGCAGTGGACACGATTCTCAACCCGCCCGACTACATTGAAACAGGAATGGACGCGGAGAACGACCGCAGCTACAATCCTCTGCGGGATTTTCTCGGAAACCTCGCCGACACAGCGTTCCGGGGGGTAATTGTCTGCCGTGACAAGATACCCGAGGACGGGAACAATATGATGCTCCCGTGGACGAACGAAGAAGTAGGTCATGCTGGAATATCCAACACCAATACGGACACCTCAATAGGCACTTATAATGCCAACGAAAGCGGTCGCATTGAGAACGGCAAGGGATACCGTCATGTGTGGGATTTTGCTTCGGATAAGGCAAACGGCGAAATCGGGTGTATCTGCCTTACCACAAAGGACGGCGGTACTTGCGGTATGCACGACACCTACTGGGAGCTGTCTATGGGCGGCATTGACCTCAACAGCAGCTCCACTGGTAGTTTTAATAAGACCTATCACACGATAGTTGGGCGGTATATCAATGATTCCGAATTCAACAACGGGCTTTACAAGTGGTTTTATATGGACAGGCTTTCGGACGGAAATGTTCGCTTGCTTGGAAAGCAAACCCGCGACGGCGGGATTTATGAGGTTTTGATGTTCAATCCGATGGCAATAAGCGTCAGCAATGAAAAACCGTACTGCGGGATAATTAGCGTGAAAAAGGTCATTGAACTGTTTCCGGCTGCAGAGCGTATTCCCGATTCTATGTACGACAACAGCTATCACCACGGTAGCTATTTCTACGATTGCAATACAACGAACAGCGATTATCTGCCGGACGAGGAAAAAGAAAAGCTGCGGCAGAACTGGGAGGACGATCCTCAGTGGCTTGCTTATTTCCCGTATGTTATCGGAGATAAGATACACGTTGTTGCTACTGCGCGTTATCACATTCACCATTATGTTTTCAAGCTGTCTGATTATTCGCAGATTTCCAAAACAGTGATTGAAACTGATACGATTTTGCAAAACTACGGAGTTGGGTTCAAGTATGAAAAAATAAGCAATTCCTCTCCGCAGTACAGGTGGTTTTACGGCGCAGGTGTGAATGGCGATTACAGTAATGCTTTAAGCGCTTTCGAGTGGGACGATAAGTATTTTGTAATAACGAAATACCCGCTCATCAACAGCAGCGAGGTCACTTCAACAAACAACTACGGTCAGTTGAGAGTTTTCACCAAGGACGGTAAATCTACCGGAAAGATATTTCAGTATGTCGGTGATGGAACGCTGTCAAATATGACTGCCGCAAGTTTCTGGGGGTTCTATGTTGACGAAAAGACAAACACACCGCTTGTATTGTGTGACAGCTGTAATATTCCGTATTCAATGTTGGCTCTTGAAATAATCAAGAGCGGTGAGAATTACGGTCGGTACAGAATGAGAATTTCCATGCCGACATACAGTTCAAATTATATGTATACCTACGGAAATCTCATCAAGACCGATGGAGTGAGCCTGCCGCTTTACATAGCGCCGTTTTATCCTTACAACAATAGCGGCAAACATTTCTTCGGCTTTGCGATTGGTATCTTCAAGACGTGCCTTACTACCATAAATAACCTGTCCGAACCGGTGCGAAAGCTGGACGGGCAGGTCATGAAAATAACCTACGATATTGTTGACGAATGAATGGAGGGATTATTATGAAAGAATTCTGGAACGGAGTTCAGGTTGTATTTACTGCAATCGGCGGCTGGCTTGGGTGGTTTCTCGGCGGCTGTGACGGGCTGCTGTATGCGCTTATCGCTTTTGTGGTGATTGATTACATCACAGGTATCATGTGTGCCGTTGCCGACAAGAAGCTGTCAAGCGCGGTCGGGTTTAAGGGTATCTGCAAGAAGGTACTGATTTTCGCACTGGTGGGCTTGGGGCATATCCTTGACACAAGGGTAATCGGCGCAGGTTCGGTTCTTCGGACTGCGGTTATTTTCTTCTATCTTTCAAACGAGGGTGTATCTCTTGTTGAGAATGCGGCTCATCTCGGTTTGCCTGTGCCGAAGAAAATAAAAGACGTGCTTGAACAATTACATGACAGAGCCGAAAAGGAGGATAACGATGACAAGAATTAAAGGTGTTGACATCAGCGTTTATCAGAAAGGTATCAGCTTTTCCGCTTTGAAACAGGCGGGGGTGAAGTTTGCGATTATCCGCGCGGGATACGGCGAGAAGAAAGACACCACAATGGACGGATTCGTCAAGAACTGCAAGGCAAACGGCATTGACTTTGGCTTTTACTGGTACAGCTATGCGATGAGCGTAAAACAGGCTGAAGCTGAAGCCGAGAAATGCGTTGCTGTTCTGAAAGGACTTTCTCCTACATATCCCGTGTTCTACGATATGGAGGAGAAAAAGCAGATTAACGGACTGAACACGGACACGC
>JBJESC010000158.1:0-3607 GCA_051882615.1 Oscillospiraceae bacterium | reverse complement strand
TCTTGAGATGGCGACCAAGGGCGGAGCGCTTGCGATGGGACTTAATGACTGCGATATACTATCGCCCGGGAAGTGTGCGGATTTTGTCGTAATCGACCTCAATCAGCCGAATATGCAGCCGCTCCATAACATTGCAAAAAACCTTGTTTATGCAGGCTCAAAGCAGAATGTTAAGATGACCGTTGTAGACGGAAAAATTCTGTATGAGGACGGAAAGTTCACTACAGTTGATGCAAACGAGGTTTACGCTCGCGCCAACAAGCTTGCGCAGGAAATTTGTTATAAATGATTTTTAGGATTTAGGAGATACTATGCCATTTTTACCCGTTTCCAGAGAAGATATGATTGAACGCGGAATAGAGCAGTTTGACTTTATCTGTGTTACCGGCGATGCTTATATCGACCACCCTACATTTGGTGTTGCCATTATATCACGGTTGATTGAAGCGGCAGGGTTCAGCGTTGGAATTATTGCTCAGCCGCTCAATGATGCGGATTACCGAAAACTCGGCAAACCCAGACATTGCTTTATGGTAACGGGCGGAAATATCGACAGTATGGTATCAAATTATACCGTAGCTCTGAAAAAGCGTAATGATGACGCATATTCTCCCGGAGGAAAAGGCGGCAGACGCCCCGACAGAGCGGTTATCACTTATTGCAGAGCGCTGAAAAGGCTTTTCCCGGATACTGAAATCGAAATAGGCGGTTTGGAAGCCTCGCTTCGCCGATTTGCACATTACGATTATTGGAGCGACAGCGTTATGCCGTCCATTCTTGTTGACAGCGGCGCTGATTATCTGATGTACGGAATGGGCGAGGTTACTCTTAACGAGATGCTCAATCGGTTCAAACAAGGGCAGAAACTCGCTGATATGCACGATTTACGCGGAATATGCTACCTCACGAAACCGGAAAACACTCCTCTTGGCGCTGTACAATGTGACAGCTACGAAATTGTGCGCGAGAACAAGAAAGCGTATGCCAAGTCCTGCCGAAAACAGTATGACGAGCAGGATGAGGTTTACGGAAAAACGATTGTTCAGCGTCACGGAGATATGATGCTGGTGCAAAACCCTCCCCAGCGTTCAATAACGCAGTCGGAGTTTGACTACACTTACGAATTGCCGTATATGCGAGCATATCACCCGATGTATGAAAAGGACGGGGGAGTGCCCGCAATTAAGGAAATTGAGTTCTCTATTACACACAACCGTGGCTGTTACGGCTTCTGCAATTTCTGCTCAATTGCGCTTCACCAGGGTAGAAAGGTTCAGACGAGAAGCGAGGAGTCGGTTTATAACGAGGCGGTAATGCTCTCCGAAAAACCGAATTTCAAGGGATATATCCACGACGTTGGCGGCCCTACCGCGAATTTCCGTCACCCGTCTTGTGCAAAGCAGGAAGAACACGGACTTTGCAAGGGAAGGAAGTGCCTTGCTCCCACTCCTTGTAAGAATATAAATCCCGACCACTCGGATTATATCAGACTACTTCGGCGGCTGCGTTCTATAAAAAAGGTCAAAAAGGTGTTTATACGTTCGGGAATACGCTTTGACTATATGCTCCTTGAAAAGAACAACGCATTTCTTGATGAGTTGGTTGAATTTCACGTCAGCGGTCAGCTGAAGGTTGCTCCCGAGCACGCATCAAACAGGGTTCTGGACTTAATGGGCAAACCGCATATCGAAGTATACGAAGAATTTGAGAGACGCTTTTATGCGTCAACCAAGAAGTGCGGAAAGGAACAGTATCTTGTTCCGTATCTGATGTCGTCTCACCCGGGCTGTACGCTCAATGACGCGATTGAGCTTGCGTTATTCGAGAAGAAGCACAATATCCGTCCCGAGCAGGTTCAGGATTTCTATCCAACGCCGGGAACTATCTCCACGGCAATGTTCTATACGGGGCTGAATCCCTATACAATGGAGCCCTTGTTTGTACCAAGAACGGCAGAGGAAAAAGCAATGCAGCGTGCTCTGCTTCAATACTTTATGCCCAAAAACCGTGCTCTTGTTGAAAAAGCTCTGACTATTGCAAAGCGCCGTGATTTGATAGGGTACGGCAAGAACTGCCTTATAGCCCCCGACAATACACAGCAAAAAGGTACTCCGCAGAAGAGGAATGTGAGAAATGCCAGCCAAGAAAAGAAAACGAAGAAGAAAAAGAAAATTTAAGGATACTTTTAGAAAAGTATTCACTTGTTTTTTCCTTGTTGTACTGTTTATAGGCTTATTCTTCTGGCTTAACGACCGCTATTTTAATATAAGCGGCATACCTTCTACTTTCGATGTAATTGCAGGCTTAGGGTTAGGACCTAAACCCCGTGTTCAGCTTGACGATGAAGAAACATCGGTGAGCTTCATTGATGTGGGGCAGGGCGACTGTACGCTGATTATGTCAAACGAAAAGAATATCCTCATTGATTGCGGGGAAGAAGAAAAATCGAACACAGTCATAGGCTATCTGGAATTTGCAGGCGTAAAAAAGCTGGATCTGGTAATAGTATCACACCCGCACTCCGACCATTACGGCGGAATGGCGCACATTCTTCAACGATTTGACTGCGACCTCGTACTTATGCCGCAGATTGACGAGGCGATGATTAACGACAAATCGGCATACGCTCTGTTTATGCGGACTGTTGAGAAAAGGAATATAGAACTCAGAAGTCCGGTTATCGGTGAAAAATTCCGATTGGCTGACAATGCTTTTCTTGAAATCCTGTCTCCGATACGCACCGACTACGAAGACTTAAACGATGTTTCCATTATGGCGCGTTACGAACACGGCGAGAACTCGTTCTTGTTTACGGGCGATGTCGGATTTGAAGCAGAATATGATATTATAGACAGCGGCGCAGATATTGATGTAGATATTCTGAAAGTGGGACACCACGGAAGCGCGGGCTCTACAAGCGAGGAGTTCCTGCACTACGTTACTCCCGAAACGGCAGTATTTGAAGTTGCAAAGGAAAACAAATACGGTCACCCTAAACGAGAAGTCTTTGAGAGATTGGCAAGAGCGGGTTGTGATGAAACCTACTCTACGGCTTACAATGGAAATATAGTGTTCATCAGTGATGGTGTATCATTAGAGAAGCTTACCGAGAGAAAAGACGCAATTTACATAAATCAGATGTTCGATTTTGGTTAAAATCGACAAATTCCCGATAGAGATTTGTGAATTAATAAAATAAAAACACGTTTTTTTTGGAATTCTATTGTAGAAAAGCCGAAAAAGTAGTATAATACAAGGTGGCAATGTTTTTCCCGCGTTTTCGCGTGATAGAAAAGCAAAGCGTCTTTTTAGAAAAGAAATGAATTATGTGAAAAGGAAAGTGACAAAATTGGTTAGAAACGATTTAAGAAATATTGCGATTATTGCTCACGTTGACCACGGAAAAACAACTCTGGTTGACGAAATGCTTAAGCAGGGCGGTGCCTTTCGTGAAAATCAGGAAGTAGCCGACCGTGTAATGGATAACAACGATATTGAGCGTGAGCGCGGAATAACTATACTTGCAAAGAACACCTCCTGTATGTATAACGGGGTGAAGATAAACATTGTTGACACTCCCGGACACGCCGATTTCTCCGGAGAGGTG
>JBJESC010000157.1:0-3620 GCA_051882615.1 Oscillospiraceae bacterium | reverse complement strand
CTCAAAAGACGAGGGGAAATATATGTCATTGAAAGATATTACGGGAGCAGGTTTCTGCTTTCCCACCACGCTAAAGGTTAATCCATACTGCTCTTGTGTAGAACCACTCGTAACGTAGTAATAAAGCGAGTAATCTCCGGCTGATAAGCTTGAGAATGGCAGCGACCAGTCAAGTTCAGAACCATATAAATTGTATGTGTTTACTTTTGTAAAATCATTCGCAGTCATTACAATGTTGTTATTAGCATCATAGACCTTTGCTGATATAGCATCGATAGTACCTGTCGAAGTAATCTGACCGCTGATATGCTGTCCGTTGCCCTCATCAATAGAGGAAGGGAAATACATATCCGAAAATTCAATCACAGGAGCTGCCGCGGCAGTGGAAATAACCTTGAAATCATGAGTATAATTATTGCTGACGCTGTCACTCCAAACAGTATATGTGAGGTGATATTTGCCGACACCCAGTTTTGAAAAGGCTATGTCCCAGTCCAGGCTAGAACTGTTCAGATAATAACTTTTGGCATTAGGATATTGCGTTGAGGTGAGCACAAGATTATTAGAATCATCAAATACGCTTGCGGTAACAGAATAAATACTCTTGGTAGAAGTGATTTCGCCGTTTAAGTGGCAGCCCTGCCCATATTCAATTTGCTCTGGGAAATACATATTAGTAAAGCTGATTTCGGCATTCTCGTATCCTTCTACCTTTACCGTTGTAGCAATAGTAAACTGATTCTGATAATCATAATCCAAAAGTGCAAAGTAGACTTTACCGCCATTGCCATCATTGCTGGTTATCGAAAATGTCGCGGAACAATCGTTCGGATACGGCTGCCAGTCAATACCTGTGAGGGTCATTGTCAAATTATCGTCTGCCCAATAATCAATTGCGCCAATACCTTCTCCCGAGAATTCAAACTCAGCAATACCTGCTTCGCCTGACTTTAATTCTATGTACGCTGGTTTTGTGACTTGCAGATTTTTGGCAGATGTCGCGCTGGCATTTACAGTCATCAAATCTGATAATCCTACCGTTCCAACCGACATTGATGCTACCAGAATTGCCGATACAGCTGCTTTTTTCAACGATTTCATAAAATCAACCTCCTTAAAAAATCCATTTCTGATGATAATTACAATTAGTCACCTGTCTTGTAAATATCTCCAATTCCTCACTTATATTATAGCACTTTTTTAGATAAAAGGTTGTAAAACGTCATCAAAAGCACTCTATTTGTCATAGAATACAAATTGTTGACACCGGTATGAATGTGTGATATAATAAACTCAAAGCGTTTAATATAGATTTGCTCCGTGTGTATCGGACAATTAAAAGTGATAGATAATAAAATTAACAAAAGGAGAACGAGATATGAAGTACTTGATTTGTGATGACAGCGAAGAATTTACGAAAGATTTATCCTCTCGGATAAAGGAAATCGAGCCGGACAGTATAATCGAAACTTTTCAAACCTCGGCTGATTTATCATTCCATATACAAGAAATCGCAGGCGATGTTGACGCAATATTTATGGATATTCAGCTTAATGGCACGAATGGAATAGATACAGCTTCGAAGATTAACAAGAGTTATCCGTCAATTAAAATAGTTTATGTCACCGGTTATGGTGAGCAGTATGCCGAAAAAATCTTTATGTGCCAGTCAGAATTAACTCCGGTTTCCTATTTGGTAAAACCTATCAAGGACTTGGTTCTCAAAAATGCACTGAACAGACTGAAAGAAAAGCCCACAACACAGTGCCTTGTTCCGCTGAAAATAGAAAAAAGTGTAACCTATATAAATTCGGACAAAATTCAGTACATATCTGTAACAGGGCGAAAGCTGTCAGTGTTTACGGACTCAGATATTCTGGAGTTTAACGGCAGATTAAGTGAGTATTTAAATCTGCTTCCGGACTGGTTTATAAGATGCCATAGGAGTTACTGCGTAAACATTCATTATATTGAGGAAATCATAAAGTACCAAGAAATAATAATGAAAAACGGCGACAAAGTCCCTGTGGGCAGGAATTATGCCGATGATTTTCGAGAAGCAGTCACCCTAAGGCACAATGAACTTGGGCAGTTGAAAGGGTGATAAAATGACTCAAGCCGTAATAGACATTGCATACTTCGTTTTACATGATTTGTTTCAATGGATGATGTATTTTTTCTCGTTGTCTTTTTTCTTGACTCCCAAATATAATAAATACCTGATGGTTCTTGTTATAACCTGCATTGGATTTGCGCCGCCGATTTACAAGATTATCACCTCTGACAACTATTCCTTCTTTTTCCTTGTTTTTCTGCTGTTGGCGGTGGCGCTGACGGGATTTGAGGAAAAGAAGATACTATGTGTCGCGGCGGTTGGGGTTCAACAGTTGACTATCACCGTTTTAAGTATAGTATCAACAACGGTTATTCACGAAATTCTGGGCTACTACCCTACTGAATTACCTGTATATACCACTGTCACTGTTCTGTACACAGTAATACTTGACGTTCTGCTGTTCGTTGTTCTGGAGTTGGCTGCACTTATCTGGAACAAGGCACTAAAGAAAAAGAACACAAAGAGTATGGGGTTCTTTTTACTGCTTCCGCTCGGACAATCATTGTTTCTAGTTGCTTGTATATACAGAGCCAAAGAGGAAATGAATATCTATTTATTGACAAATCCGTATCTGATAGTTGCAATTGTGTTTTCCGTCTTGTCGGATATACTTGTGTACCTTGCTTTGCGCGACAACAGCCATTTGCAGGATATGCGTTTCAGAATGGAGCAGATTGAGCAGGAAATGTCAATGCAGACCAAGTATTACGAGAAACTCTCGGAGCAATACACGATAATAAGAGAATATCGGCACGACATCAGAAATCTGGTGTCAACGGTAACGGCGTTGCAGCAGGAAAGCAAAGGCGGCGCTGTCGGAGAAGAACTTATAACCGAGATGAATGAGCGTGCCAACAAACTGGATATTCCGATTTTCTGTGGTAATCCGCTGATAAACACTGTAATATGGCAGAAAAGCTGCGAAGCCGAAAAAGCAGGCGTGGAATTTGCAGCAGATATCAGCATCGGAGATGATATGAATATTGAAAAGACGGAGCTTTGTTCTGTATTTGTAAATCTTCTTGACAATGCAATAGAAGAAGCCGCACTACACAAAGGTTGTGTGTCTGTTAGTTCTCAATTCAAATCCGGAGTCCTTTTTATCGAAGCAACTAATACAACGGATAAGGTGATTTCTGACAAAAGCAAGGTTCGGACATCAAAATCTGGAAATCACGGTCTGGGAACCGAAATTATCAAGAAAATCGCCGAAAAATATAATGGCACTTATGTGCTGACAGCCGATGGTAAAATAGCAAAATCAACTGTATCTTTATGCGCTCTATGACAAATAGGGCGCTTTTTATAACACTTTACAACCTTTTTCTTCTTAATGTGATATAATTACGTAAGGAGTTGTGCGAAGTGTGTTCGCAACAATGCTTCAAACAAAACATATGGAGGTTTATATGAAAACAGGAAGAATTATCAAGTCAATATTAGCGCTTACCGCCGCGGTAGTTCTGTGCTGCGGCTGTGCGGGCGGATATACGTCCGATGAACC
>JBJESC010000156.1:0-3620 GCA_051882615.1 Oscillospiraceae bacterium | reverse complement strand
TTTGATTTTATTATACACTATTTATGGAGTTTACACAAGATTTGGGATGGTCTCCGTTTGCACGGCAAACTCCTTAGTACCTGACAAGCGTAAAAGTTTTAAGTTTTTTGCAAATTCAACTGTTTACGCAGTTAACGGTTGGACTTCTGATGTTCCTACTAATCAAACGACAGATGGGTTCGGCGGATGGTATCATCGCGGATGCTATTCCGAGGGAGTGGCTGAGCGTGTTCCGAGATTTGTCCAATTTAGTCCGGGACCATGTCTTGCATATTCAATAATGTCGGGTGATTATTATTTGCATCACTCAAGTGAGAATGTAAACACTTTTTTTACCAATCGCTACACTAATGGATATATAAACGCTTCGGGCGGGGCTCAATGGGGCACTTTTGCGGATGTTATGGATTTTGATATGTCATATATGAAAGGAACATTGGAGTCGGGGGAGCCTGTAATTGTCTCGGGCAACAATGGGAACTATGATCATTTTGTATTAGTTGTCGCTTACACCGGAAAAGGAACATCAAAAAGTGATTATACAGTGATTGACCCATGGTATTCTGCTTCGTTCCCCACAACATTTGAAGATTTTTCTAGCCGCTTCCCAAATGCTACAGAATCTTTTTCAGGTTTTCAGTATCCTATGTTTATATTTAAATAAACTGCGGTATTCAAAAAATCTTGGCAAACCTCACAAAATATGAATGATTATGTCAATTGATATCCGTTGGCAGTTTCAACCGTCGAAAAAGTTCTATATTCGAAAGGGGTAATTTTATGAGAAAAAAAATATTGTTCTTGCTCGCGTTGGTGGCAGCGATTTGTGTCAGCGGCTGCACAAATCTACCCATGCAAAACAGTTCTGACATTTCCGAACTGACCGTTCAGACCACCGAGACAGGTAGTCCAAACGCAGAAAGCGTTGGCGAACCCATCGGGCAAATCGACATATTTACGCTCCTCAACGGATATCTGAACGATGAGAATTACATCTGCGTGAACTTCAACGATATTCCGGTGTGTGAGGACTACGACCTGTTCAGAAAACATTTCTTCGGAGTCTGGAACAGCGCGGACGGATACCTTTCCTCGGACATGATACTGGATGACTCCGAAAACATCAATTTTGTGCGTGGTTATTTTGGGAGTTTTTATCAGCCGAGTGATAACGTGCTCGCATTCACGGTAAATAACAACGCCGAAGGCTATTTGTTCTGGCAAGAAACGGATAGCCCCGATGTAATGTATAGTGCGCCATATTATTATGGCGCCGAGGGGAGTCTTTTCAGTACTGCATACAGCACGTGTATTCTCACCAAGACCGATGCCGCGCCGAACGAGCCTTCGGATGGCTTTTTAAGCGTGTTCAAGCTCCGTGAGATGTCACGCGATCGCGGCATTGATTTTAGCCTGCTGACAAATATTGACGGCGGATTTTTGGACGGAATGCATCTTGAACACACCGCGACATACAATTTCTTTCCGATGTATCTTGTGTCAGAAGCCGACGACAAGCTCGTGATAAAAACATCTGTCGGGAATATTTTGGAGAAGGATTTGTTGCCTCTCGACATCACCTGCACGTTTGAAAAATCCGGCAATGAATGGACGCGGACGTTGGATTTTGCCGATACGTCTACGCTGCAATAGGAGCGCAAGTCTATAATAGAACAGGCAATCAAAAAATTGCGGCGGCTGAATAAGCTGCCGCTTTACTTATAGATATCCGATATTCGGGTAGAATAAAATATAAAATATGGCTTATCGCTATAACGAGCCTATGCTTGCCCTGTTATAATATAAAGGTAACAGGGGGTGATGTTCTTGAGTGCGGGGGCAAACAGGCTGCGTGAATTGCGAAAAAGGATAGGAAAATCGCAAGAGATTGTTGGCGGTCTGCTTAACATCTCCCAATCAAGAATGAGCGATTATGAGAATGGAATATGCGCTATTCCGTCCGATGCACTGATACTGTTTGCTGATTATTACAAGGTGACAACTGACTATATCCTTGGACTGTCAGACAATTCGTCTTGTGTTCAATGTACGGACATCACCGATGAAGAGTATTCCAAGCTTATGGCATTGAGAACTCTTTCGGGCGAACAAAAAGTACTCGTTGAAGCAATGATTAAAGCGGCGTGTACGGTTATAAAATAAAGTGTAATCTCGCCCTGCTTTCACTTACATAAGCCTTTCGCAAAATATTTCATTTTGCGATATTATGACCAAATTCCGCATAGTCAAGCGGGATTTTTTGTTTTTCTGACGTAATTTCTGACGATAAATAACCTTTTTAAGCTACTGCAAACACAGCCGAGAGCGATTTCATAAACTCCGCTTTTCGCTCCATAGAACTATGCACATAGCGATTGAGCGTGATTTCTACGCTGCTGTGACCTAAAATCTCCGAAAGAGTTTTAACGTCAAATCCCAGCGCAATACAAGTCGTAGCGAACCCGTGCCTGAGTGAATGAAAAGAAACTTCGGGTAAGTTGAGGTCGCTTAAAATGCGTTTGAAACGGTATTGCATTGTTCGCGGCTCAATGATTGACCTTGTTCCCGAAAGGAGATAGTAGTCATTGTTTGCTTTAAGGCTCTCCAAAATAGGAATGATAAAATCGGGGAGTGGAATTTCCCGAACGGACGAGTTGCTTTTAGGTGATGTTATTATCAATTTGGTGGCGGTGCTTCCGTCAATACTCTTGATACGCTGAACCGTATTCTTGACGGTCAAAGTTCTTTTTTCAAAGTCAATATTTTCCCATTTAAGAGCGCACAACTCACCTATACGAATACCCGTATCTGCCGAAAGCAAAATTCCCACATTTGAAGAGGTTGGATTTAGAGTAAGGTAGCTATTTAACGCAGTCTGTTCAGCCTTGTTGAGCAGAACTTTTTCTTTTGCTTTGCCTTTGGGCATTGTGATAAACTCTGATTTATCATCATATCCAAAACGCTTTTTGGCGAAACGGCAGACCGACTTTATCACTCCCGCAATATCGGCAGTATATTTTGCTGATAAACCGCTTGATAACTTGCCTTGGATAAAATCATTCAGCTTATCGGCAGTAATTTTCTCATAGGCATAATTTCCAAGTGCGGATTTAACGTGCTTTTCGTATTTCATCTGATAATTCACATACGTTGACTCCTTAACTTTCAATTTGATGTCAGAAAACCACAGCTCAAAAATATTATTTAACGTCAGATTACACGGAATGGTTGTAGCCGCCGTTTTGATACGCTTTTCCGAAAGCAAAGCTTTAACTTCTGCGTATGTTTTACCGTAAATCGATGAATATTTTGCCGTTCCGTTTTCTTTTACACCGCTCTTGTAACGTCCTTCCCAACGTCCGTCCTTGCGCTTGTATATATTTTCACCGCGTCTTGCCATAGTGATAACCCCCTGTGTGACATTATTTTTGACGGTAAATGCGGCTGGATAACGTCATTTCTCTTTCGATTTTGGTCAATTTTCTATGCAGAATTATTGTTCTGATGCAGAAAACACTTAATTTAAGGCTTGTAAACTGCGATTTACCGTCGATTTTCCATTTCGCTATATTTGCTAAAATAAACCTGAGCCACCCAACCCCCAAACGCCAAGAAAAAAC
>JBJESC010000155.1:0-3639 GCA_051882615.1 Oscillospiraceae bacterium | reverse complement strand
CGACAGTTTGTTAAAACAGATTTTTCTCCTATTCATTTCAATACCGAAAAATGTGATTTCCAAGAAGTTGACATAAATGGTCATTGCGCTTTGTTGTTAGATTATAGCAGTATTGGTGAAAAATTTTCAGGTGTTATATGGGATAATGGGGATTATGTAATAGAATTGTGTGGCAATTTATCCAAAAATCAAATAATTGATTTAGCAAAATCTACCAAGATTTATGAAAATTAAAAAACAGACATCACAAATCGCCTTTCAAAACAGTTATATATTTCAGAGGGGGAAATAATCCGAATATATAAGAGGAGAATTCTATGAAAAAGCAAATCATATCAGCATTTATAGCAGCACTTATTTTGACCACTTTCGCGGGCTGCTCAGAGGTTAAGACGAGCTCTGGGGAGAGCAGCCCCGAGAACAGTTCTGTAATCTTCACGGAAAACATCTCAACAACATCTTCAACTACACAGACAAGCTCCTCTTTACAGTCGAATTCATCGGGCAATTCTCCCTCTGTTGAGATAAATCCGTTCTATGACGATGTGTTTGTAGACTTTATAGAAGATTTAAACCCCAGCATAGCCCCGCCGATGACCTATGACGATGTTATGAAAGTTATGACAAGCCCTCTGCATGACGGACTTGACTCGTATTATCTTGTTGAAGCGATTGAGCTTATGGAATTATCCGACGCTGAAAAACTACGCGGATTCGAAGATTGGTATTATAAACTGAATGGTATGAAATACGATGGCGTTCATTACGGCTGTCACGTCATTTACAAAGTTAAAGTAATTGAAGATTTGATTACGGGAGAAGATTGCAACAAGGAGTTGTTAATTGATCTTTCGTTCTACGCCCCTATGTATCAAAATGCGGGAAATCCGCCTTACGCACCGGGAGAAAAATTTACTGTCGCGCTGTTTAAGAAAGCTGAAGGCTGTGATATAACACAATCCGGAGCGGGATATTTCTTCAGATTTGATATTGAAGAAACCGACAACGGATTGAAAGCGCTTGTAAGAGCGGCTCGCTCCGAGATAATCGGAACCCAAACTGTTGAATTAACAAGAATTTCAAAAACCAAAATCACAAGCACAACGGCAAATCCTGTTCAATATGTTGCGGAATTTGAACTCTCGGATTTGGTTGATTTCTTGCGTAAGGATTGGAAAGAACGAGGGGTAGGTCATTTTGAAAAAACGGAAGAGTAAGTTGCAAAGGTGACTATATTACTTTCTGCCCATGTATGCTCGGCAGTTCAAATCACAGCTTTTGCCAAAAACCTTATCGGTAACTCAAAGCAGTATTGGACTTTCAAATCGGGAAATTGTATGAAAGCGAAAGCGAAACAAACACCGTAAGCCTCCACGGAAGCGGTATTAAAATTTCGCCGGGTTCAACATTGGGGAGTTGTTTCGATGGTGCTGTGAATGCTTAGATTTCTGTTGGATTTAACGGATATGCCGGCATTCGTGGCACTATATTTGTACACATTGTACCTTGCATTACATAGTTCCTTGTGATATAATAAACATAAATCCCGACAATAATCTGAAAACGGAGGAATAATATGAACATTATGAAAACCATCTCCCTTGCAACGGCGGTTTGTCTGATTTTCACCGCCTGCGACGCTTCGACAAGCAATTCAGAGGGAAACTCGGAAGTCATTGAAAGCAATGACAAAACAATTCCACTTAAAACAGTAACCGAAAATTTGTCGGCGGAGCTTAACGAACTGAAAAACAATACCGACATGAATATTGACTGGAGCAATGCGGTGATAGGCTGTCCTTTACAGGGAATTTCCGAATGTTATGCCCTGAAATTGACGTTTGACTATGAAGCCCACCCCGAAAAGGTGTTGACCGTTGAGGAACAGCTTGAACAATTTGAAAGTTATTGCAAGAGTTATCTGGGGGAATACAACTCCGAATTTGCGTGTTTTAAGACCATAAAGCGCGGACTCGGAGGCGACAATTATACAATAGACGGGATTGAAGATGTGGTATTTACCGATTTTCCGAAAATTAATGAATACAAGGACAAAATCCTGAACGGCGAAATAGAACCTATATGGTATCTGTATGTTGACCACAAAAAGCAGATGTACCTTTGGTGGTGCGCGGGGTCTATGATTTACCCGCACTGGTTCAACAAGGGCAAGACGCTTCAAATGCTTGACAGGTATTTTAAAGCGTCGTCGACTCTTCCCACGGATATAGGCGAGCCTGTCGCTGTATATCCGAATGACGGTTCTCACAGCAATGTAACCTATCATCTCCTCAGCGGTGATGTTTCAATCGGCGAGGCTGTGGATTGGTTCACCAACGAATATACAAAATCGCTTGGCGTTTTTCCCGATGAAAATATCCCGAAGCCTGCCGTAAGACAAATCGAAGTATATCAGATAACCGCTGATACATACGCCTATGTTTTTTTCTTTACATTTACGATGGGCGGAATTCCCTGTGACTACACAGGCGAAAGGGTTTTGATCGGGAATAATGAGAATTATTATTCTCCTGTCAGCACCGGTGGACAGGCGCTGATGATAAATAAAAACGAAATTGATATGGCTTATGACATTGCCCCAAGCATGTATGTAACTGAAGGCGAACCGATAACGGAAATAATAAGTCTTTGCGAGGCAGCCGATATTCTCGACAAAAGTGTTTCGGAAAGCGTTTTGTATAAGGCAAAAACCGCAGAGCTGGTAATGACGGGAAACCGCACAGAGGATAATCCTGATCCGCTTCTTATGCCAACGTGGAAAATCACTCTGCAAAACGACAATGACGCGTTTTTGTATGATTTCTATATTGACGCTGTAAACGGAGAGGTCGGATATCTCAAATACAAAAGCTAAATATTTTTTCTCTTATGAGTTTACTTGTCGGAAAGGAAAACTATGAAAATACTTTTTTGTATTTTGGCTGTGGCTGCCGTAGCGCTTTCTGTAACAGGCTGCCAAAAAGAAGAAACCACATCAAGCGGTAAGTTCTCAACAACAAGTTCCAATTCCGACCGCGCCGATTTTCGCTCTGAGGCAATTATATCAAAGAAGAACTACGTTGATATGGCGACCTCCCTGCACAGCCCAACGTTACAGCGGTTGGCGATGTTATTGACAAAATTATCCCGATGGATAAAGCTGCCGATATTGCAAGCGAGAGCCTTACTCAAACGGTGAAGTTTGAAGTTAAAACAGCAGAATGAATAACAGAGAAGCCTACATTGACCATTTGTGCCCGAGCCGGAAATTTATGCTCTACGACTACTACGACAATTTGTACTACAACGTGTATGTTGATGCGGTGAGCGGTGAATACACATATTTCAGCTATTCAATGCAGTAACACACCTTTTTCAGAAGCTTATTCACACATTTACCTTGGAGGAAATATGAACTATGCCTTTTATCTTACTACTAAGTTTTGGAAGAAGCACAAGAAAAATCTCACTGTTCTGATATTCTCTGCAGTGCTTATGACATCGGTTATTCTCGTGTTTTGGCTTTCCGAGCGCGAAAAGACGAACAGAGTTTTTGACAGCATCTATTCCGACTATGGTTACCGAGATTTGACAGTTGCAAACGCCTCCGATGAGCTGAGAGAGGAGATTATAAACGAA
>JBJESC010000154.1:0-3641 GCA_051882615.1 Oscillospiraceae bacterium | reverse complement strand
CACATCAATCGCATAGAAATAATTCTCATTCGCACGAAGTGAAATACTCTCATTGCCGTTTTTCAGAACTGCGTGTCCATCCTCCGCAAATCCGATATTATCAAACGGCACCAGCACTGCCACAGCTTCATCGGAGAGGGTGTTTTTCAGCTCGTTCTTCGCTTTCTTGACTGCGTCGGCAAGGCTCGGCTCTGCAAGGGAAATCACCTTTTCGTAATCCTGCGAGGTGGCTTCTGTATTGGTGGCATTCTCCCAGCGAATACGGCGGTTCAGCCCGCCGGGATAGCGGTACAATTCCGGCACGGAGTACACCCCGAACCTGCTGTCGTCCGCTTGCAGCCGCTTTATCAGTTTCAGCGGGCGGATATTTTCGGTTTTGGAAATTTCGCCGCTTTCAAGGTCAATCCAATATCCCGTGTCAACATAGGCGTTGTGCCTGAAATCGTTAAGCATTGAGAAAGATAGCTGCATTATTCGTGCGTTTTCCTTGAACAGCCCGATTTCTTTCAGCTGCGTTAGCTTCCACACGCCGCCCATCGCCTCGTACAGTACGCTGTCCTCGGGGAGAACTTCGCCGCTCTCCAGCTTCTCGTTTATGTAGACGCGGCTCTTTTTCACGGTAGAGGCAAGCTTCACGCACAACCTCACTAGTTGAGCATTCTCCTCACCTTTAGGCGATTCGGTGAGAATTTCTGCTTCGGTCAATATCTCCTCAACTACCTTCTGCGGCTCGGGGAGATAATACTCGCCCAGCTGCTTTGCAAGAGTTTTGTATTGCTCTGCGGAAATCTTGTTTATAGAAGAAACTCCGCGGCTGAAAATGTCGTTCAGAAACTGTTCCGCAAGGTCAAGACCCTCAGCCTGCTTTTTGAGTTTTTTTGCGGCGGCGGATTTGTTCGGCTTCGGGGCGGATTTGGGTTCTCCCGAAGCTGCTTTTTCGGCTTTCTTGGCGATTTTCTCACGCTTGGAGGCAATGTCCTCGGGGACTTCGCCCACCGCGAACTCCTTTCCGTTCACCATCTCCAGCATAATCGCAAGGCAATGCTTGCACGGGAACTGTCTGCTCGGGCAAGAGCAGCGGAACACAGGGGTATCCCCCGAAAAATCGGCAGATGTGCGATACGGGTTCTTTCCGCTGCCCTTACACTCACCGAAAATCAAGGTTTTGTCGGCGGTTACGGACAGCCCCGAAAAATCTCCGCTGCGGGAAATCTTCTGAGCATTCGAGAGTGCGGCGGGGTTAGGCGCGAGAGAGCGCACAAGCTCTTCTGTTATTGTTTCTATTGTTGACATTGGCTTTATTCCTTTCCTGAAGCAGAAATATTATCCATGTTAATTATACTATATTCTTCGGGCGATTTCAAGTAGTGATTAGCAAAAAAGACAATATACTGTGGCTTGCCTTTCTCACGCGATTTGTTGGGTCGTCATTGCTTATCGCACACTCAACCGACAACCAAACAAATCGAGTGGGGTTAGCGGTGAAGAAACGGTCTTGCCTAAAAAAGTTCATTCTGATTTCGGAGTACGAGAACGGTGAAGCGAAGACGCCGGAAGACATCATTATATCCATTGCAACAACACCCTTTTTGATGATATAACAGCTGAAGCGGTATGGCGTATTGTAATTGACATCGGAGTATTGCCGCAGGTTGAATTTTGTCGCAGGAATATCCAAAAGCGGAGCCTGCTTGCAGGCATTGCTCCGCTTTTTGTTTATAAGCCCGCGTTTTCACTCCTTATTTTGCAGCGATAAATATAAACGCACAGCAGATTTTTCCGCTGCGTTTTGACCACGATAGTGACACCGATGGGCTATGACAAAACAACGGCGGTGAACTGCTATTGAGGAGCCCCGAAGATGTCCGTAAAGAAACGCGGCGGGGGAAAACTCATTATTCAATATTTTCCTAACCTTTGGTTAATGTTTTTTTCTTAAAATCCACTGTACAATATAGTATAGTGTGTTTTTTTATTGCTATTAAAGGAGAATAGAATTATATTGAAAGCCAAATCGTTAGAAGGGAGAAATTTTATGAAACGAAATCGAATCATTTCGATGCTTATGGCATTTTTTATGGTGCTTTCGCTCACCGTGATGCCTTCGCAGTCGGCATACGCGGTAAAGGCGAAGGATGTGGGCATCTGGCTATCCAATCCAACGAGGTCGTATGACAATAAGACCGGAAAGTTTGGCATGAAGCTTACACTAAAAAATCAGGACTACAAGAAGATGCTCATAAATGCTTACCTCTATAATGCAGACGGCAAGTGCGTGACACGTTGGAACAACGGCGGCAAAGATGGCTACTCTGTCGGTGCGCGCGAGGAGAAAACCTTGAATTTTACCGCGAATTATACAAAGTACCCGAGCAGCTCCTATACATTTGTCTATAAGGTTAAGGTTTACAACGTCTACAACGAGAAAAAGTCCGAATATTGGGATCCTGTCTTTACATGGAAGTGGACTATCTCCAAAGAAGAGGCATGCGGCCCATCTGTCAACTTCAAGAAAGCGACGCTTCGTACCTTGGATGATGGACGTGTTGTTCCCCGCATCAATTTCAACCTCAGGAACGTCAAGGGGCAGTCATATAAGATGTACTATTATGACGAATATGGCGACCTTGTCAACCAGGTTCAAGGAAAGACGTGTACGAGCAACAATATGAACTGCTGGAGTTCATGGTCCGGTAAAGCAAATGATCAGCAGTATCCCGATGGCTACTATACCGTCAAGGTGGTGACCTCCGGCGGTGTGAGTGCTTCAAAAAAGTTCTACTTGGACTTCCCATATAACAATTGATAAAGGTGGTGTGTGTAATGAAGCGAACAAAAGTATTGTTAGCAGCGCTGCTGGCGCTTTCCTTGTTATTTACAGGCTGCACATTCACGGTCGACCCGCCGGTCGAGCCACCGACCGACGAGACCTTCAGCATTGGCGTGTGGAAGGATGTGTGCGGCAGCTATGCGTGGGACGAAAGCACTCAGTACACTAATTCCGTACTCTCTATGATGTGGCTGGACAAAAATTGTGTGCTTTTCGAGTTCAAGCTTATGGAGGGCAGCGAGGAAGAGGATAGCGCAACCGATCTGACGGTGTCCGGTGTATTGAATGTTCAGGAAGACGGTAACGGCATCTATGAAGCTGTGAACGACGAAGGCGAGAGCAGCCTGAAGATACATTTTGATATATCGGAGGACGGCAAGCAGGTGACTGTGTCCCACGAGGGCGAGTTGCCCATCTCTCCGGACGGCAACTATACTTTTTCTGACAGTGGTATGGAGGTCTCCGACTATTCGGCGACCGAGCTTGTGCGCTATCTGCCCGCCTCGGCGACCGGTCTTGATACCAACCTCGGCGCATACACCTTAAACTATCCGGAAACACTGGTGTCCGGCTGGTTCTACCTGATCGACGTCACTTTTGATGATACTGAAGATGTTCTCGCAAAGTTCATCGTGGCAAAAGACCTCAGTGCCGTGTTCCGTGTGGACGATGGTATCGAGCCGATGCTGATATACGGCTCGGTTCAGTCGATGATGGATGCAAAGGTATGGCCGGAGTTTGGTGACGAATATGATGAAGACAGCGAGGGTGAATCGGCTGAGGATAATATTTACGATTTTTATCCTCTGGT
>JBJESC010000153.1:0-3659 GCA_051882615.1 Oscillospiraceae bacterium | reverse complement strand
CCATACATTATCGGCGGACAGGCTGACCTCATGTGGACCTCCTTTGCGCCGTTTGCGTAAAGGAATTCCACGGTTTCCCGAAGCTGAGTGCCTCTAACAATGCTGTCGTCAACAAACAGGAGCTTTTTCCCCTCAATCAATTCGTGAACGGGAATAAGCTTCATCTTTGCAACTTTGTTTCTCATGGACTGGCTTTGCGGCATAAAGCTGCGCGGCCATGTGGGGGTATACTTGATAAACGGACGTGCAAACGGAATACCGCTGCGGTTCGCATAGCCGATAGCGTGGGGCACACCCGAATCCGGCACTCCGCAGATGTAGTCAACATCGGGGAGATTTCCGTTCTTCATATCGTACTCAGCCATTATCTCGCCGTTGCGCGTACGCATTGTTTCAACGTTTACGCCCTCGTAAACCGAGTTGGGATAACCATAGTAAGTCCACAGGAAGGTGCAGATTTTGAGCTTGTCCATATTGCCTTCGCTGAGCACTTCAATCTTATCGGGGGTAATCTTTACAATCTCGCCGGGAAGCAACTCACGATAGGTCTGATAGCCCAGCTTCTGGAAAGAGAAGCTCTCTGAAGCGGCACAGTAGCCATCATCTCTCTTTCCGATGATGATAGGAAGTCTGCCGTACTTATCACGAGCGGCAATAAGGCTGTCCTCTGTCAGTACGAGCAGCGAAATAGTACCCTCCGTGCGTTCCTGCGCGTACCTGATACCTTCTTCGATGCTGCCCTTCTGAGCTATCATCCAGCCAATCAGCGCCGAGGAATTCAGCCGACCGCTTGTCATAGTTTCAAAGCTTGCGTCATTCTTTTCAAGGAACTCGTTGCAGAGCTCGTCTGCGTTATTGATTATTCCGACATTGCACACGGCATAGCTCCCCAGCTTGGAACGAAGAAGGATAGGCTGAGGGTCGGTATCGCTTATGCAGCCAACACCGATGTTGCCCTTCATAACCTCTATATCGTGCTCGAATTTAGTTCTGAACGGGGAATTTTCAATGCTGTGGATTTCTCTCTGAAATCCTTTTTCGGAGGAATAGATTGTCATTCCTCCGCGTCTTGTTCCCAGGTGCGAATGATAGTCCGTACCGAAGAACACATCGTCAACGCAGTCGTTTCGGCTGGCTGCGCCAAAAAAACCACCCATACTAAATCTCCTTAATTTTCAAATCAACCGAAAATACGGCGCATCATTTCCTGATAAGCGTCCTCAACGCCGCCCATATCTCTGCGGAAGCGGTCCTTGTCGAGCTTCTCGTGAGTGGTGGAATCCCAGAAACGGCAGGTATCGGGAGAAATCTCATCGGCAAGAATAATATCGCCGTGGAAACGACCGAATTCAATCTTGAAGTCGATAAGGTCAATATTTACCTTCTTAAAGAAATCAAGCATAAACGCATTTACCTTGAATGCGTACTCGGTAATCTTTGCAATCTCCTCTTCGGTAGCAAGACCGAGACCGAGCGCATAGTAGTCGTTGATGAACGGGTCACCAAGGTCGTCGTTCTTGTAGCTGAACTCAAGAGTGGGGCGCTTGAGAGGAGTGCCCTCAGCAATGCCGAGCTTCTTGGAGAAGCTTCCTGCCGCTACATTTCTTACAATAACCTCGAGAGGAACAATTTCAACCTTCTTAACGATAGTCTCACGCTCGGAGATTTCTTCGATAAGGTGAGTAGGAACACCCTCCTTTTCGAGAAGTCCGAACATATAGTTGGTCATCTTGTTGTTGATTACGCCCTTGCCGCGGATTGTGCCCTTCTTCTCGCCGTTGAAAGCGGTAGCGTCGTCCTTGTAATCAACGATAACGTAATCGGGATTGTTGGTAGCAAATACCTTCTTTGCCTTTCCCTCGTAAATCTGTTCGCCCTTAATGATGTTTTCCATTTTATTATCCTCCAAAATTTATTTTTAATCAAAGACTTTCAAGCTCTGCCTGGAGCTTCTTATCAGCCTCATTTATGTTCTCAATCATTTCCTGCTTTGCAGCGGCGAGCTTTGCCGAAAGCGCGTCATCGGAAAGCGCAAGAATCTGAATTGCAAGAATTGCCGCATTTTTCGCTCCGTCAACCGCAACGGTAGCCACGGGAATACCCGACGGCATCTGAACGGTAGCCAGCAGAGCGTCCAATCCGTCAAGATTATTTGAGCTGCACGGAATTCCGATAACGGGAAGCGTAGTATGTCCCGCAACCACACCCGCAAGGTGAGCCGCCATACCTGCCGCGCAGATAACAACGCCAAATCCGTTAGTCTGTGCGTTCTTTGCAAACTCGCAAGCAAGCTCGGGGGTTCTGTGTGCCGACATAACGTGGCATTCAAACTCAACTCCGTAATTTTTCAGTTCAACAAGTGCTTTCTTCACAGTAGGGAAATCGCTGTAGCTTCCCATAATAACCGCGACTTTTTTACCAGACATACCAAAACTTCCTTTCAAAAAAGAATAGCTGTATTTCGGATACAGCTATACAGCTATCTTAAATTGCATTTTGGGTGCAAAAATTCCATAAACTTCCATCAAATAAAAGCGTGATAAACATAGGCTTTTCATCTTTTATCTCTCCCGTCGTTTTGGAACTTCTGAATGCAAACACCTCTGCAATTATATTGTACTATATTTTCGAAATAATTTCAAGGGGTTTTTGAATTTTCCGTAAAAATAATCTTGGAAAACTCTTAAAGAATACGCGCATTGTTGATCACAAGCCCGAAATTCACGTTTAAAGAACGCGCAGCGGTCTTGCAAAGGCTCATTCTGGAGAGGAAAATCTCAAAATACTCCATAACCGAGCTGATTTTCAGGTCGATATTCAGACGAAGGATAATCTCCTTCTTATCCTCCGAAAATTCAACCTTAGAGCTTTCAACAGCGTAATTCACGCGGTCGTGAATATCCTTGGCGAGATTTTCTTCATTCGGCACGAACGCGCCTCCCGCACTGCGAACCCTGCTTCTGCGCACATCGGACTTATCGGCTATAATCAGTGCCGCCGCAATAGGAGTAACAGGGGCAGCCGAGCTTTCATCGTGGTTTCCGATAGCGGATATGACCTGGGCTATCTCCTCTGCGGGCATTCCCAGATGGTCCAGAAGCCTGAACGCCATAACAGCTCCAACCTGAGCATGGTGTTCCCTGTTCACCACATTCCCTATATCGTGCATATATGCCGCAATCTGCGACAGCTCGCAAACACGCGGAGGATAACCCAACGTATCCAGTATCATAAACGCGGTAGCCGCCGCCCGCTCAACATGAGCGTTTGAATGCTCCGTGTACCCTATCGACAGCAGAGCCGCGTCCGCTTGGTTAATATATGTCTGTACGTCCTTATTCGTTTTGATATACTCATAAGTAATATTGCTCATACTCTTTCCTTTCTTATCTCTAAAGCCACAAGTTTATTATACCAGATTTTCACGAAGAATTCAAGCGTAATTTTAAAACACCCCTTGACAAAAGTAATTTTTTGTGGTATAATTCATAAGTCGGTGAAATTAACCGGCATTTCATATTTGGAGAGGTATCGAAGTGGTCATAACGAGGCGGTCTTGAAAACCGTTTGGGGGAAACCCCACAAGGGTTCGAATCCCTTCCTCTCCGCCAGCCGGTGCGACCGGCAGCGTTTTCGTCCCTACTATTCGGTAGGGGCGA
>JBJESC010000152.1:0-15659 GCA_051882615.1 Oscillospiraceae bacterium | reverse complement strand
CGGCAGTATTCCACGTTGTGTTTCCCTTAACCGCCTCAAAGCTTACTATGTACTCCTTGCCCGATTCGCCTTTCATTGCGAACTGCATAAGCGACCACGCGCTCTGACTTCTGAGCATATCATATACCTCGGGGATTTTCTGCTCGAGGTATTTGACGTTGTTTATCAGCAGCTCGCCGTTTTCAAACATCTTCCGATAATCCTCATTGTAGAGATAATCAACCGCGCTTTCCTTCTGCTCGCACGAGATAAGCTGTTCGCCCACCTGCGTCACAATCTCCCTGTCGCTGAGGTTGTAAAGCACAACGCGCTCTATTGAGAAGCAGTTCATTATATCGTATAGTATGCTTCCGATAGGGTAATTTACTCCGCAAATCATCATATTGGTGATTTTGCAGACCAGCTCGCTCTTGTCGATGCCGCGCATACCCGACAGTCCCACCTTCTGGATACCGTTGCGGAGAATTTCCTCAACGGGGCCCTGCTTTTCGGGGTTGTAGACAATCCAGCGGTTCTTGCCCTTACGCTTTGCACGGTAGAGCAGGCAGTCCGCAAGCTGGAACATAGTATCAAAATCGCCCTCAATGTCGTCGGGATACACGGAAAGTCCGATTGAAGTCGAAACATGAAATCCGTCAAGCTCGTCTGTATATGCCGCATAAACGCAGTTCTTAATTCCGCGGAGAACGTTCTTTATTCCCTCGAAATCCAACCCGTTATCAAACACAACGAAAAACTCGTCGCCGCCTATACGTCCCGCTTTGCCGGATTCCCCGCACTGCGCTTCGATTATAGCCGCGCACTTTTTAAGCACCTCGTCGCCCTTTGCGTGACCGAAATTATCATTTACATTCTTGAAGTCGTCTATATCGACAATGGCAAGGATTGTCTTTTGTTTCAGGTCGTCAATACGGTGCTTGGCATAATTGGTGATAGTTTCCTTGAGAAACAGTCCCGTAAGCTGGTCGCGGCGGGTAAGCTCGTGAGTATACGTCATATTCGGATCGCTCATTTTGCCAACCGTCTTGATATGGCAATCCGAATTATACACAGCCGTTCCCGAAAACTGAGTCACCTTGCCGTCAAGTCCCTCGGCAGTGCAGGAAACGCTGCGAGAACCGCTGCGAAGATTTGCCACAAATGCGTCTAAGGCTGCGGCGCAGGATTCGGCAATTCTCTGCTTGACCTTATCCTGCCACACGGAAAGCGAATTCGTACCGAGTACGCTCTTTCCCATATCGTAATTATAGCAGCAAATTTCGTCCTTTTGTTTGTCATAAGAATAATAAATGCAGTCATACTGAGACAGCAATGCGTCTGTCTCACGCGCGGCAAGCTGAAGCGCCGCATAATCATCAAACAGCTTGTTCATCTCAATCATACGAAGTCCCACCAATTCCTCCGACTTTTGCTTAACCAGACGACAAACAACGCAGAACACTTTCTTTTCGTGGTTTGCGATATGCAAAACGAATGTATTGTCATAGTTCTCGTCCGCGATCATCTGTCTCAGGATTTTTCCCGAATCTCCGACAAGCAAATCATTATCCATTGTGTCGTATACGTTGCTTGCGCCGCGGAAAGCGTAAAAAGCGGCGTTGCCCGTACTATAATCAAAAGTATTCTTATTGAAAGTAAATTCGTAACAGAAATTCAATTCTACGCTCATATTAATACCTCAACTGCTGCTTTTGGGAATCTGCTGAGTAATGCAATGGATATTTCCGCCGCCGATAAGAATATCGCGCGCATAAACGGGAATTACCTCGCGGGTCGGGAAAAGGCTTTTCAGCAGCTCACGCGCCGGCTCATCGGCGGGATCGCCGAAAAACGGCATAACCACCGCTTTGTTTGCGATGTAGAAGTTGACGTAGGAAGCCGCCAGCCGCTCTCCGGGAGTTCTTGTCGGGTCAAACCCGAATGCGTCCAGTCCCGCGCACTCCTCTTCGGTAATGGTTACGGGCTTCGGGCAGCGGAGCTTGTGCACCGTGATTTTCCTGCTCTGTGCGTCCGTTTCGCTCTCCAGAATATCCAGACAGGATTTCGAGAGCGCATACTGCGGATCGCTTTCATCGTCCGTCCACGCGAGAACCACCTCGGCAGGCTTTACGAAAGCGCATATATTGTCAACGTGCTCGTTGGTTTCGTCATTGTAAATGCCGCGTTTCAGCCAGATTACCTTTGAAACGCCCAAACATTCTTTGAGCTTGTCCTCAATCTGCTGTTTAGTGAGGTCGGGGTTTCTGCCCTCGCTTAACAGACAGGCTTCTGTTGTAATGCAGGTGCCCTCTCCGTCAACGTGAATTGAGCCGCCCTCCAGAATAAAGTCCCCGAAATCGTACATATCAACCCCGTAAAGGTCGCATAGCTTGCGCGCCATCTTGTCGTCCTTGTCCCACGGGAAGTAGAGCCCGTCCACAAGTCCGCCCCAGGCATTGAAGCCCCAATTTATCCCGCGGATTTCGCTCCCGTTCGTGACGAACGTAGGCGCATAGTCCCTCGCCCACGAGTCGTTGGAGGACATCTCAACAACGCGGATATTCTCGGGCAGAATTCTCCTCGCGTTCTCATATTGCTCAAAGCTCGCGCAGACGGTAACTTCTTCGCTTTTGGAAATTGCGCTTGCCACCTCGGCGAACGCTTTTTGTGCCGCATACGCGCCAAACTGCCAGCTGTCGCGGCGCTCGGGGAAAATCATAATACAGCCCGAATGTGCCGAAAACTCGGCGGGCATACGAAATCCGTCCGAAGCAGGTGTAGATTTGATGGTTTTCACAGCCTCTCCCCTTATCCGTTTTGTTAATGTTTCTATTCCGACAAACCGCTATCGGTAAAACCGCAGCGATTATAGCTACACTTATAATTATACTTATTATACCATACAACAATAAAAAAATCAAGGATTTTTCGGCTGTAATTCTGTCTTTTTCGTGCATATTATTATTCCGTCAAAGGGGTTGACAAAACAATTGATTTGTGATAGAATAGAACATAGTGATTGGGGGATTTTCCACTCTCACAGCGTTTGGTTGAAAAAGACGATGTCAGTCGTCTGTATTTACATTTTTCAGGAGGACATAATTATGGATAACAAATCATTTGCAATTCTGGGCTTCGTTCTGAGCTTCTTCATTCCGCTTGCAGGACTTATCGTCAGCGGTATCGCGCTCAACAAGTTCAAGCAGTCGGGAGAAACAGAAGGTAAGGGCTTCGCAACCGCAGGTCTTATCATCGGTATCGTGGCTATGGTAATTTCCCTTGGTTCCATTATCTGCATGGGCTGCCTCGGCGGACTTGCAGCAATGGGAAGCAGCTACTAATTCCAAATTCAACAGCAAACAAAACCCCGTCCGATTGGGCGGGGTTATCTGTTAGAGGGGTTATTTATGTTTTCGGGATTTCATATAGGAAAGCTCTTTATCGGAACTTACGGAATATTCGCGCTAATCGGAATAATGGCGGCGTTCCCCATAAGCGTTTACTACTATAAGAAGCGCACGGGCGACGACATTTCGATGATTTTGGTATATCTGTGGGCGGCGCTGGGCGTAGTTCTGGGAATGCACCTGCTGTTCGGAATTACGAACATCTCCTATTGGGGGAAGCTGCTTGAAGCGAAGGATTTCCTCGATTTCCTGAAACGCTTTGGAGCAATATTCAGCGGCTCGGTGTTCTACGGAGGACTGCTGGGCGGACTTGCGGCAGGCGGAATTGCGGTTAAGCGAATGAGGCTTCCCGCGGATATAGTTACCGACTGCGCAGCACCGTTTATCGCAATTATGCACGGGTTTGCGAGAATAGGCTGCTTCTTCGGAGGGTGCTGCTACGGCGTGGAGTGGGAGCACGGGATTACGTTCACCGATTCAATCGTGGAGAGCGCGAACGGAGTTCCGAGAGTCCCCGTTCAGCTGTTTGAGGCGGGGTTTGAGTTCATTCTGGGAGGAGTGCTGTGGTATCTCCTCACGCGGTCGATGAAAACGGGAAAGCTGCAAGGCAAGCTGTTGGCGATGTATCTTCTCATCTACCCTGTCGGACGGTTTATTCTGGAATTCTGGCGCGGCGATGAATACCGCGGGTTTATCTTCGGGCTTTCCACCTCGCAGTTCATCAGCGTTGTTGTGTTCATCTGCGCTTTGGGATACCTGATTTTCCGCAAAGCAAAGCCGAAAAAAAATGCTTCCGAATAATAAAAAACCGCTTCTTTCGAAGCGGTTTTTTGTTATCAAGTCAATAATCAAGAATTAAGCGTTCTCGATTGCCGCGCCCATCTCAGCGCCTTCCTTGGCAACTACAACGTAGAAGCAACCATCGGAAGTTTCGCCGAACTGGGTGCCTGCACGCTCTGCCTCCCATGCGGGGTACTCAATGGGGTTGGGAGTCTTAGCATACTCGGCAAATGCGGTCATTGCGGACTTTACAGCCTCTTCCTTGCCAGCCTTGGGCTTTACGATTACAATCTGCTTGAGAGAAGCACTAATCATCGGACCGGCGAATACATAGTCCTCGCAGTCGTCAAGGTTAAGCTCCGTTAAACCAAACCACTGAGCAGTGTTTGCGGCATCCTCCTCAATCATGCTTACGCAGTGAGTAGCCTTCCAGTCTTCGCCGCGCTCCTCAAAAGGAGTGATGGGGAAAACCTCGTTAAGAGCTTCCTTGTCGGAGCCTGCTACAATCATTGCCATTCCGCCGTCGGGGCTGAAGCATTCAAACTCGGAGAATACGGCGTTAAGACGCTCAGCGGGGCTCTTTGCCTCAGCTTCGGGAGTACTGTTGTTGTCGCCGCTCTCGGTACTCGAGGTATCCTCGGTGGTGGAGGAGTTGTTCTCGCTGTTTGTAGCGGAACTGTTGTCGGAGCTGTTATTGTTGTTATTGTCGTTCTTGCAGCCTGCGAGAGAAGTGGTGAGAATAGCTGCGATAAGTGCTGTTGCGATAATCTTTTTCATTGTTTTCTGTCCTTTCAACTTGTCTTTTTTCCTAAGGTTTTGACGGATTATCCGCAGGAACGTTCACCCGATATATTGCCCTGCGGATTACCCGAAAATGTTATCGGTTTCCCGAAGAAGACTCGTCCGTATTAACCGAACTCTCGGACGAGACAGAAGAGGATGTCGATGAAGTCTCAGAATTGTCAGGTACATCTGTGTCAGAAGTGGTTGTCGAAGGTGTTGTCTGCGATGATGTCGATTCGTTTGCGCCACTGCCCGATGCCGCGCCCGAATTTCCGCCGTTTACACAAGCGGAAAGTGAGGCTGCCAGTGCCGCTGCCGCAGCGATTGCCGCGAGGTTTCTGTAACTCATATTCTTCCCCTTTCTTCAAGGCAACACCGCACAATTACCGGCTATCGCCTTTGTCGTGCGCTTGCTTGCATCTTTTCCGTCATCTTGCCCAAATTTCGATTGACCGCATTATCTGCTGCGCAGAAAACGCTGCGCCAGCCCGCCTGCGCTCAATTTGCACAATCTGACGAAAAATCTGCTGGCGCAATCACACGACAATATTTGTGCGGTATTGCCTTAAGATTTCCCAAATTTTCGCAGTTTAATGCGAATTGGGACAACGTTAATATTGTACACTATTCTTTTGAAAAATACAATAGTAATAAGTGACAATTATCTGAAATGTAAAGTGGTTTTTTCAATACGCTTATACAGCGATTGACAAGTACAATATCAACGCATTCATCAATAATACCAAGCATATCTCAAAAACGCTGCAAAAATTTTTAAAATTTTTTCTTGAAAATAATAGCGGCATTGTTTCTCAATGCCGCCTAACTTGTCGAAAAACTCCAGAAACAGGCTGGCGAGAAAGGTACAGATGCTAGGAAGCGGCACCACGGCTAGGCTTTGTTTTGGTTGCCCTCTGTTGGGTGGCGTCCTTGCCACCCTTTTGGGGCAACCTGCAAACATCGTGTTTGCCTGCCGTGGTGCCGCTGACGACGCAGATGTGCCTTTATCGGCAGTCTGTAGCGGCATTGTGTTTATCAATGCCGCCTGTTTTATTTTTCCGCGTCCTCTGAGTCAGCGAACTCCTTGTGTACCGCTTCAACCTTGTCGCGGATTGACATAAACGCATCAACCACCAGCGGGTCGAAATCCTTTCCGCTTCCCTCCTCGATGATTTTGAAGCAGCGGTCAAGCGGCATCGCGTCACGATAGCACCGCTTCTCGGAAACCGCGTCAAACACGTCCGCTACCGCCATTATCCTCGCACATACGGGAATATCCACCTGCTTCAATCCGTCGGGATAGCCTTTGCCGTTCCACTTCTCGTGGTGGTGACGGGCAACCTCGTATGCCATATTGCAATACTCCTCGTTTCCGAGGTTGCTGAAGGTTTCACGGATAATATTTCCGCCCACCTCGGTGTGAGTTTTCATAATCGTATATTCCTCGTCGGTGAGCTTGCCGGGCTTTTGAAGAACCGCGTCGGGAACGGCGATTTTTCCTATATCGTGCATAGGCGCTGCGTTTATCAGATTGTCCACATAGTCCTTTGTCAGAACGTTTTTGTAAACGCCCATTCGCTTCAGCTCGTCTGCGATAAGCTCCACATACTTCGCCGTGCGGCGAATATGTCCGCCTGTGTTTTTGTCACGGTTTTCAACGAGGTTTGCAAAGCTGAGGACTGTTTCGTGGTAGTAGTGCGAAAGCTCCTTGAGTGCGTTATCCTCAAAGTTCATATAAATTCCCAAAAGAATCATAGTTACGGCAATGCTTGTGATAAGCAGCTCGGGGAAAATCATTTGTGTTACGGTCACAGCCGTTACCACAACGAAAACCGTAATTATTCCGTCCCGCTTCTCGCTCTTGATATTGCGAAATCCCCTTATGCAGAAGAACACAGCCAAAACAAGATAAATTGCGACCATTATAAAACAGGTATACGCAGTCATTCCCATTGAGTAATTGGAAATTTCTCCCTTGCGGAACTCCAGCGAGCCAATACTGAAAACAACCAACGCCACATTGATAATCACAGGCGTGTATATCAGGATTTTCTGACGTTTTTTCTTGGGATAAGCGCCTGTGACATACAGAATATAGAGAAACGCAGAGAAGATAAATGCGTCAAGTCCGCCCAGAAACAGCGCGTGGAAAACACGGTTGAGGGTATCGTTTACGGTATCCAGATGATTTACCGTGTAGGCTGTCACACCGTCAAAGATAAGAGTGAATATCGACAGTATCAGAAGCCCGCAGAACGGCGTTTCAGTCGGATTTCGGTGATACCTTCTGCACCCGCGCAGAAAAATAAACGCGATATACAGCACAACTACAAGGCAGCCTATCTGAAGCTTAACGTAATTCATACTACTTCATTTCACCTCTTTAACGTCCCGATTTTACGCCCCATTATCTGATAAAGCTTGTGGTTATTTTCGGTTCTGCCTCGGGGAATGCTATTCCCGAATTCTTGCCCGCCTCAATGCACTTGAGCAGCCACGCCATATTACGCGCCAGAGTACGCATTGTCTGCATACCCTCCTCGTCCTGCTTTACCTGCTCGGGGTTGCTGCCGTGAACCTGATTCCAATACTGCGAGGACACAATCGGCATACTCGAAATCGTGTAGTACTTATTCAGCTGGTCGAACGCGGCAGACGCTCCTCCTCTGCGGCAGCTTACCACACTTGCGGCAGGCTTGCCGACAAACGCGCTCTTTCCCGAATAGAACGCTCTGTCCATAAATGCGGTAATAAGTCCGCTTGCCGCCGCATAGTGTACGGGAGAGCCGAACACAAAGCCGTCTGCGGTGCGGGCTTTCTCCACAAACTCGTTTACGGTATCGTCTGCGAAGCACTTACCGTTCTTAACGCAGCTTCCGCAGGCGATACAGCCCGTTATAGGCTTGTTGCCTACCCAGAAAATCTCCGCTTCTATTCCACACTCGGCGAGAGTATTCTGCACCTCGGTGAGCGCGGTGTATGTACAGCCTTTTTCGTGCGGCGAACCGTTTACCAACAATACCTTCATAATAATCCTCCTTAAAACACAAAGTTTACCAATACCATATAGCTTGCCGTGCCCGCCGCTATGGAGAGCAGCACATTCCGCTTCCACAAGTGAAGCGCGACTATCACGACAAGCGAGATAAGCTCGGGAAGTCCGTGCGGGGCGGCGAGTATGCTCACGCTCTTGAAGCAGTACACCACCAGCAGCCCCAGAGCCGCTCCGGGGAGCGTTTTCCCCAGATACTCCACATATTTCGGAGCGGGCTTGCTCCCGCCGAACGCGAGAAACGGCAGAAACCGCGTCAGCATTGTGCCGAGCGCAAATGCGGCTATCATAACCGCCGATTGCCAGACAGTAAGGCTCATTTACTCTCACCCGCCCTTTCTATCCTCCCGCGGAAGAGGGTGAGCAGGAGTATAATCACCGCCATACTCGGAATAATGAAGTTATCGCTTCCGAAAATCAACAGGCACAGAGCCGCCGCGCCAACGCCGATGAGCGACGGAGCGTGGTTTTTCTCCTTTAACCAATTATCGAGGAAAATAACCACCAGCAGCGCAGTCATCACGAAGTCCAGCCCCGGCAGCTCTACCCCAATAAACGAACCCGCAAGCGCACCCAGCGCCGTACCCGTCAGCCAATAAAGCTGATTTAGCAGCGTAACCCAGAAATAGAACTTATCCGCGTCAACCCCCTCGGGGATTTCCGCTGTGCAGTTTACCGAAAAGGTCTCGTCGCACAGCCCGAAGATGAGATACGGCTTGAACCTGCCCGCGCCATTATACTTGCCGAGCATTGAAATGCCGTAGAACAAGTGCCGCGCGTTCACCATAACCGTCATTATAAACGCGCCCAGCGGGTCGAACACCGCCATCAGATTTACGGCGACAAACTGCATTGAACCCGCATACACCGCCACCGAGCAGATTATCGGAACGGCGGCAGGCAGCCCCTGCGTCCGCGCAAATATTCCATAGGCAGTTCCCAGAAAGAGAAATCCCGTCAGAATAGGGATTGTCTTGGGAAAAGCCGCCTTTAATGCCTTAGTCATCTGTTAATCGTCCTTAGGGTAGTTTCCGCGCAGCTCCTGCGCGATTTTCGCCAGCTTCTTCAATCGGTGATTAAGTCCGCTGCGCGAGAGTGGCTTACTGTGAAGCCCGCACAGCTCGGACAGCGAGCTCTCGGGGTTCTCCAGACGCAGCCTAGCGGTTTCACGAAGCTCTGCGGAAAGGTTCTCCTCGCCGAGCAGCTCGTAAATCGTCTCAATGTCGCGGCGGGACTTTTCGCTTGCGGCAACCGTCTTGTCGAGGTTGGCGCTGTCGCAGTTTACGCACCTGTTGGCGCGGTTTCTGATGTCCTTTTCGATTTTCACCTGCATTATTTCAAGCGCGTGAGAGCCTGCGCCTATATAGGTGAGAAAATCCTCGATTATCTCGCTGACCTTGAAATACAGCACGCTGTTCTTCCAGCGCACCGTTACTTTAGGCGGCATTCCGTGCTCGTCAAGAAACGCGCGAAGCAGCTCGGTGCGGTCGTTTTCGGGGAGTATTATTTCAAGGTGATACTCCTTATTCGGGTCGGTTACGCTTCCGCAGGAAACGAACACTCCGCGCAGAAACGCGCCGCTGTCCGCGTCATTCCCCGACACCACAGTGCTGTTTATCTGCGAGAAATCCCCGAACACCTCGGAGAATTTCCGCGATTTCACCCTGAACGTGAACAGCGAGTTCCCGTTCTTTACAAGGCGCTTGGTTTCGGTTTTTTCATTCGGGAACACCCTCTCGCACAGCGCTTTCGCCGCCGCAAGCAAATCGGCGTTCTCCGTCTGAATTGCCGCTTTTCCGTCCAGCGTTCTCCCCGCGTAAAACAAGCCGTACAGCATTGCCGCAGCTTCGTTTTCGGAGATGTCGCCGATTGCGCAAAGCTCCTTTTTCACATCGGACGAAAACGACATCACGGCACCTCCATTTTCCTCTTACTTCTTGTCTATATCGCGGTGTACCTCGGACACCTTGACGTCCTTTTCCGCAAGATAATCCGCTGTTCGCTTTGCGAACGTAATGCTGCGATGCTTTCCGCCCGTGCAGCCGAACGCGATTACCAGACGACTCTTTCCCTCCTGTATATACATAGGGAGCAGGAAATCCACCATATCGCGGATTTTCGCTTCAAGAGTCTGCGACTGCTCGGAGTTCATCACATATTCTCGCACGTCCGCGTCAAGCCCCGTTTTCCGCTTCAGCTCGGAAACGTAGAACGGGTTGGGCAGACACCTCACGTCAAACACTAAGTCCGCGTCGTTCGGTATTCCGTACTTGAACCCGAAGCTCATACAGCTCACTATCATTCTGTCGGTCGGCTTGTCCATAAACAGCCCCGCAATCTGCTCCTTGAGCTGCGCGGTGGTGAGCAGCGTGCTGTCGATGATGTAATCCGCGTGTGCACGGACATCGGCAAGCATAGCCACCTCCATATCAATCGCCTTGGACAAATCGCCGCCCGCCACAACGTTCAGCGGGTGAAGGCGGCGAGTTTCGCTGTATCGCTTCATCAGCGTTTCCTTCGCGGACTCTAAGAACATCAGCTTAACGCAAATTCCGTCCGTATTCTTCAATCGGGAAACGCTCTCCGAAAGTCCCGAAAACATCGCTCCTCCGCGAATATCCGTTACAATTGCGACTTTCTTTATGTCGCCGTTCTCGCTGCAAATCGCCGCAAAATTCGGGATAAGCTGCGGCGGCATATTATCAATGCAGAAATATCCTATATCCTCCAGCACCCTCACAGCCGAGGATTTTCCCGAACCGGACATTCCCGTAACAATTACAAATTCCACTTACATTCAGCTCCGATTTGTTTATCTGTCTATAATCAGCATCTCGCATTCGAGATTAACGCCCTTTTGCTCGGCTACTACGCGCTTTATGTGCGCAATCAGCGCTGTAACGTCCTCAAACGTTGCACCGCCCTTGTTTATCACAAAGCCGCTGTGCTTCTCGCTCACCTGTGCGCCGCCTACCGAACAGCCTTTCAGTCCGCACTCCTCAATCAGCGCCGCCGCGAAATATCCCTCGGGACGCTTGAACGTGCTTCCGCAGGACGGATACTCCAACGGCTGCTTGTCGCGCCGCCGCTTGGTAACGTCGTCCATCTTCGCCTTGATTTCTGCGGGATTGCCCTCGCAAAGCTCCATCGTCACCGAGAGAATGCACATATTCTTCCCCTGAAAAGCGCTGTGGCGATAACCCAAGTCCATCTCGGAAAGCGGCACTTCGACAATCTCACCGTTCTCCAAAAGCACACGCGCGGACCTCACAACGTCCTTCATTTCCGCTCCGTAAGCGCCCGCGTTCATACAGAGTGCGCCGCCCACCGAGCCGGGTATACCGAACAGGCATTCCATTCCGCTCAGCGAATTGTCGAGCGCCGCCTTGCATACCACTCCGAGCGGAGCGCCCGCCCCTGCGGTGATTGTATTGCCGCTTACGCAAACGGAATTCAGCCCCGAGGTCAGAATAACCGCGCCGCCGAAATTCCCGAACATCACGTTAGAGCCTCTGCCCAGCACAAAAAACGGAATATTCTTGTTTATACAAGTAATAACCGCGCTCCGAAGTGCTCCCTCACTGCGCGGTTTAACCAGAATATCGCATTTCCCGCCTATCTTCATTGATGACAGACCTGCTAAGTCGGCGTTCAGCTCGTAGTCGATTTCCGACTCTCTAAAGAGTAATTCAAGAGTTCTTCCCAAAACAGCTCCTCAAATCATAGCAAACGGCAGGATAGCTGCCGTTTGCCGTTTTAATACAATTACAGCGAATAAAGGAATGCCGCGCCGATAATGCCCGCGTCGTTTCCGAGCTGACAGATGCCGAGCTTGGTAACCTTATCTGCGTCAACGCAGTAGCTCTCGCGGTTGATAAACTCATACAGCGGCTTGGTGAGGTTTTCGCCCTCCTTGCAAATTCCGCCGCCGATAAGCAGCATTTCGGGTTGGAAGGTGTTGACGATGTTCGTAAGTCCGCAGCCGAGGTAATCAATGTACATCTTGATTACGCCCTTTGCAGCCTCGTCGTTTGCTCTCATACCGTCAAACGCGGTCTTTCCGTCTACGTTGTCGATAGAGCCGCCCGCAAGCTCCCACATCTTGGAGTCCTTGTGCGCTTCCATGCTTTCCTTAGTCATATTTATAAGCGCAGTTGCGGAGGAATATGCCTCGAAGCAGCCCTTTCTTCCGCAGGAGCACTGTCTGCCGTTGAACTCGATTACGGTGTGACCAAGCTCTGCGCCGCAGTAGTTGAAGCCCGTGTAAATCTTGCCGTCAACGATGATACCGCCGCCAACGCCTGTTCCGAGCGTTACGACAACAACGTCCTTGCAGCCCTTGCCCGCACCCGCGAGAACCTCGCCGAATGCCGCAGCGTTTGCGTCGTTTTCAACGTAAATCGGCTTGTCAAGGCGCTTCTTAATCAGGGCGCGCAGGTCGGTATTCTTAAAGCCAAGGTTGCAGGAGTACAGCACAACGCCGCTCTCTCTGTTTGCAACTCCGGGAGTTCCGATACCGATTGAGTTAACCTCGCCTATTGTAACCTTTGCCTCGTTGAGCACAGTCCATACCGCTTCAACAATGGAAGCGCATATCTCATCCGCAGGGCGCGGGAGATTTGTCTTAACCGAAGCCTTAGCAACAATATTGTAGTTCTCGTCAACCAGTCCAACCTTGATGTTTGTGCCGCCCAAATCAATTCCTATATTGTACATTTCGCCTTTTCCTTTCGATGTCAAATTTTGCCGTTAAATATTCAGGTCGGACATAATATCCTCGCTGTCCGAATCCATTCCCAGCTGGCGGAGCAGGTCCTTTGCCGCGTTGTAGCCCATCTTCTTCTGACGGTTGTTCATGGCGGCAACCTCCAGAATTACCGCAAGGTTACGTCCCGGCTTTACGGGGATATTCAGCAGCGGAACCTTAACTCCGAGGATTGTCATATAGTGGGTATCAACGCCCATTCTGTCGTAGGTCTTTTCGGGATTCCACAGCTCCATCTCAACAACCATATCGATCTTCTCGGACATCTTTACCGCGCCGATACCGAACAGCTGACGAGCGTTTACGATACCGATACCGCGAAGCTCAAGGAAGTGGCGGATATTGTCGGGAGAAGAACCCACCAGCGTTATGTTGGAGGCCTTGCGGATTTCAACCGCGTCATCTGCGATAAGTCTGTGGCCGCGCTTTACAAGCTCGATTGCGGTTTCGCTCTTACCAACGCCGCTCTCGCCCATAATCATAACGCCCTCGCCGTAAATCTCGATAAGAACGCCGTGACGAGTAATTCTGGGAGCAAGCTGCAAGCTCAGGAAGTTAATCAGCTTTGCGATGAATACCGAAGTGCTCTCCTCAGTACGGAAAATCGGGATACCGTAGTTCGGAGCAATCTCCAGCATTTCGGGGAAAACTTCCTGACCGCGCGTGAGAATAAGCGCGGGGAAATGATACGACAGCAGGTCTTCAATACGCTTGCGGCGCGTTTCTGCGTCCAATCCGAGAAGATACGCGCGCTCCATCATTCCCATAACCTGAATGCGCTTGTTATCAAAATATTCGTAAAATCCCGCAAACTGCAGTCCGGGACGGTTTGTATCGTTGTTGGTGATAAGCAGGTTTTCGCCGCCCTCGGGCATATACAATACCTCAAGCTTGAACTCCTCCATCATCTTATGAAGCGGAAATGAAAACTCCCTGGTTATTTCTTCAAGAGGCATATTTTTCTTCCTTTCTATCAAAAGATATTATTAATATTATTATACTGTATTATCGTGAATATTTCAAGTGTTTTTTTGATTTACCGTCCAATATTGTTTAAAATATACAAATCTGTCAATATTATCTGTGAAAGCAAAATAATGCTTTGAAAACACAGGATACATAAATACGGGAGATGTTAATATGAAAAGAATTCTGACTATTGCAGCTTTACTTCTGGGGATAGTCCTCTCAACGGCGGCTGGAACGTTTCTCGCATTCTCGGAGCGGTGCGAAACGGTGCAGGGTGAGGTTCTTCGTCTTCACATTCCCGCGAACTCCGACAGCGCAGAGGACCAGGCGATTAAGCTTCGGGTTCGGGACTTCATTCTGGAGGAATACGGACCTCGGCTCAGCGAGTGTACCACCCTTGAGAGCGCCGAAAACCGCGCAAGGGAGCTTCTCTCCGAAATAGGCGCGTCCGCAACCGAGTTTCTGCTCAGGAACGGCTTCGACTACGGTGCGAAAGCCGAGCTTGTTACTATGCACTTCACAACTCGTGAGTACGAACGCCTTATCCTCCCCGCAGGCGAGTATCGTGCGCTCAGAATTACGCTCGGCAGCGGCGAGGGGCAGAATTGGTGGTGCGTTATCTTCCCGCAGCTGTGTCTTCCCGCTTGCTCCGAGCAAACGGAGAGCGCAGAGCAGGTTCTCGACTCTTTCGGAAAGCCGCAGAAAATCACGGTGAAATTCGCCGTTTACGAGTTCTTTCAAGGTTTGGCAAACAAGAACAAATAACGAAAACCCGCCGTTTTTACGGCGGGTTTCTCATCTGTTTACGCCCTCACCCCATAACGCAAAAAGCCGCCGCTCAAACGAGCGACGGCTAAATTTCATTACGCGTCGGTTAATTATTCGTTGATTGCAGTAACAACGCCGGAACCAACGGTGTGACCACCCTCACGGATAGCGAAGCGGAGACCCTCTTCGATAGCGATAGGAGTGATAAGCTCAACGTCCATTACAACGTTATCGCCGGGCATGCACATATCCTTGTCAGCAGGGAGAGTGATGATACCGGTAACGTCGGTAGTTCTGAAGAAGAACTGCGGACGGTAGTTGGAGATGAACGGAGTGTGACGGCCGCCCTCTTCCTTCTTAAGAACGTAAACCTGACCGCTGAACTTGGTGTGCGGGTGAATGGAACCGGGCTTGCAGAGTACCTGACCACGCTCGATGTCCTCACGAGCGATACCACGGAGCAGAGCACCGATGTTGTAACCTGCAACTGCCTTATCCAGGGACTTGTGGAACATCTCAAGACCGGTGATAACGGTGGACTTGGGCTCCTCAACGAGACCGGTGATTTCAACGGTATCGCCTACAACTGCAGAACCTCTCTCAACACGGCCGGTTGCAACAGTACCACGACCGGAAATGGTCATAGTGTCCTCAACAGGCATAAGGAAAGGCATATCTTCCTTACGGTCGGGAGTAGGAATGTAGTTGTCAACAGCGTCCATAAGAGCCTTGATGCAAGCGTACTCGGGAGCGTTGGGATCCTGGCTGGTGCAGTCAAGAGCAACCTTAGCGGAACCGAAGATTACAGGGATGTCATCGCCGGGGAAGTCGTTCTTGGAGAGAATATCACGGATATCCATCTCAACGAGCTCGAGCATTCCGTCGTTGTCCTTGTAAGTTCCGTCAGCCTCGAAGGTAACGCCGTCAACGTCATCGCACTTGTTTACGAATACAACCATTGCGGGAACGCCAACCTGACGGCCGAGAAGGATGTGCTCCTTAGTCTGAGCCATAGGTCCATCAGTACCTGCAACAACGAGGATTGCACCATCCATCTGAGCTGCACCGGTGATCATGTTCTTGATGTAGTCAGCGTGGCCGGGGCAGTCAACGTGAGCGTAGTGACGGTTAGCAGTCTTGTACTCAACGTGAGCGG
>JBJESC010000151.1:0-3681 GCA_051882615.1 Oscillospiraceae bacterium | reverse complement strand
CAGCCGGTGACATCAGTTCGCCGGCTGATTTTGTCTATTGAAGCAGCTCATATAATTTCAAAAAATTCCAAAAGCACTTGACTTATAGACTATATGTGTAGTATAATAAAAATGTATGTTCATAATGTTATGTGCGATTTATCTGTTTAGGCAGAAAAACCTTAGTAGAGGTGTGTAACTTGGATATAATCAAGGTTGAAAACCTGTGTTTTGATTACGTGAATACCGATGAAAACGGAAAAGTTATTGAAAAAAACACAGTGCTGAAAAATATAAATCTCACCGTTCCCGAGGGGCAGTTCCTTGCTGTTCTCGGGCATAACGGCTGCGGAAAATCCACTCTTGCCAAGCATTTCAACGCAATCTTAACTCCGACATCGGGTAAGGTTGTAGTAAACGGAATTGATACGGCGGACGATGAGCGGCTTTATGATATTCGTCAGTCGGTCGGAATGGTTTTCCAGAATCCCGATAATCAGTTGGTAGCGACTATCGTTGAGGAGGACGTGGCATTTGCTCCCGAAAACCTCGGAGTTCCCCCCGAAGAAATCCGCGAGCGCGTGGATAATGCGCTTAAACAGGTGGATATGTACGAATTCCGCGAACACGCTCCTCACCAGCTTTCGGGCGGTCAGAAGCAGCGCGTGGCAATAGCGGGAATTATCGCAATGCAGCCGCGCTGTATCGTAATGGACGAGCCTACCGCAATGCTGGATCCTAAGGGACGGCGCGAGGTTATGAAAACAATCAAGCACCTTAACCGTGAGCAGGGAATTACGGTTATCCTTATTACTCACTATATGGACGAGGCGGCGCAGGCTGACCGCGTTGTTGTTATGGACGACGGCTCGGTACTTATGGACGATGTTCCGAGGAAGATTTTCGCCAGAGCGGACGAGCTTCGCGCGGTGGGTCTCGATGTTCCGCAGGTAACCGAGCTGTGCGGAATACTCCGCAAAAACGGAGTTGATATTTCAGACGAAATTATTTTTGAGGACGAATGCGCGGACGCTATAATGGCGCTTAATCCCAAGAGCAAGTTTTCGGACTATCCCAGGGAAAAGATGAATGCAGCGCCGACGGAAGAAAAGCCCCTTGCTGTGAAGCTGGAAAACCTTACCTATAAGTACAGTATAGGTACGCCTTTCGAGAAGGTTGCCGTGAACAATGTAAACCTCTCGATTGAACAGGGCGAGTTTGTGGGGATAATCGGACACACGGGAAGCGGAAAATCAACACTTATTCAGCACCTTAACGGATTGATAAAGCCGTTTTCGGGGACTGTTTTCATTGAGAGCACCGATATATGGGGAAAGGGCGTTAAAATCCGCGATATTCGCTTTAAGGTTGGGATTGTGTTCCAGTATTCGGAGCATCAGCTGTTTGAGGAAACGGTAGCCAAGGACATTGCATACGGACCTGCCAATATGGGGCTTTCCGATGAGGAGGTTCAGAAGCGCGTCCGTGAGGCTGCGGAAAGTATGGGTATTGTTCATTTGCTGGATAAGTCCCCGTTTGAGTTATCGGGAGGTCAGCAGAGGAGAGTGGCGCTTGCAGGAGTTCTTGCAATGAATCCGGATATTCTCATTCTTGACGAGCCTGCCGCAGGTCTTGACCCCAAGGGCAGAGATAAAATATTCTCGCTTATCAAGAAATATCACGAGAATTCGGGAAAAACAATTCTCCTTGTTTCTCATTCGATGGAAGACATTGTTAAGTGCGCGGATAAGGTTCTTGTAATGAATAAAGGCGCTTTGTTCTGCTATGATGAAACCGACAAGGTCTTTGAAAGAACCGACGAGCTGGTAAAAATCGGACTTGATGTACCGCAGGTGACAAGGCTTTCTCATAAGCTTCTGGAGAGAGGCGTGGACATTGGCAACGATATTTACACAACGGACAGAGCGGCTAATCGTTTGCTTTCTCTGATAAAAGGATAATGTATGATTAAGGATATAACGATAGGGCAGTTTTTCCCGGGTAATTCGGTTATTCACCGTATGGACCCGCGCGCTAAACTGCTATTGGAAATATTGTTTCTGGCAATACTTTTCACAACGCAGAAGTTTACAGGAATACTTGTTGCATTGCTGTTCATAATCATTTGCTATATGCTTGCAAAAATCAAGGTGATTATGATAGTTAAGAGCATAAAGCCGATTGTGCCTCTTATTATCTTCACGGCGATATTGAATATGTTGTTTATCAAGGGTGAACAGCCGCTGTTTTCGTGGTGGATTATCTCAATATATCCCGAGGGATTGCGGACTGCCGGATTTATGATGCTGAGAATTCTGACGCTTATTGTCGGAATGTCGCTGTTAACGTATACGACCTCGCCGATTATGCTGACAGACGCTATTGAGCGGCTTTTGTCGCCGCTTAAAAAGATAAAATTCCCCGTACACGAGCTGTCCATGATGATGACGATTGCATTGCGGTTTATTCCGACGCTCGTTGAGGAGACCGACAAGATTATGTCGGCGCAGAAAGCCCGCGGTGCGGATATGGACGGGGGAAATATAATTCATAGAGCGAAAGCGCTTGTTCCCGTTCTTATTCCGCTGTTTGTATCGGCTTTTAAGCGTGCGAATGAGCTTGCAACTGCAATGGAGTGCCGCTGTTATCGCGGCGGAGAGGGCAGAACACGCCTGAAGCAGTTAAAAACCTCTCCGAAAGATTACGTTGCCGGTGTGATTATGCTTGCTCTGCTTGCGGGTATTATCGTAATGAATTTCTTTGCGATTATTCCCTGATGTTTTTCGGGGTATGGGGGTACAATGCGGAATTTAAAGGTGTTTATAGCGTATAACGGCGCGGATTATCACGGCTATCAGAGACAGGATAACGCCAATACCGTGCAGGAAACGGTGGAAAAGGCGATAGGGAAGCTCCTTAAAATTCCTCCGCCCGTGATTTACGGCTGTTCCAGAACGGATACGGGAGTTCACGCCAGACGCTTCTGCTTTAATGTCCATTTCGACAGTAATATCCCGTGCGTTGGCTTTGTTAGAGGAATGAATACAATTCTCCCTCCGAATATAGCGGTTTTGTCGTGTGAAGATGTTGACGATACTTTCCATGCTCGGTTCTGTACAAAGGCGAAAGAATACGTTTATCTTATAAACAACAAACAATCCCGCGATGTGTTTCTTCAAAATCTTGCGTATCACTATCCCTATTCCCTTGACATTAACAAAATGAATGAGGCGGCGAAGCTGTTTGTTGGAACTCACGATTTTGCGGCTTTCTGCCGTGCTGAGGGAAAAAAGCGAGTGAACACCACGGTGCGAACAATTTACGCATTGAGCGTTTCTCTGAACGATGGCGTATGTGAAATAAAAATTCGCGGCGACGGATTTCTGTACAATATGGTGAGAATTGTTGCGGGAACGCTGATTTATGTCAGCGAGGGCAGAAGAACCCTTGGAGATGTCGAAAAAGCTCTTAAAACGGGGGAGCGTGACCTTGCAGGGGTTACTTTACCGCCGGAAGGGTTGTATTTAAACAATGTTTTTTATGATACACTTGACGAACGAACAGTAAATGTGCTATAATAATATAATAGGGTTTTGTTGAAATACACCAAACGCTTGTTCATGAAGAATGACAGGGTGAAAATATGGATGATAGAAACAGTATTGTAAAATATAAACAAAAAGAAAAACGCAAAAGCTTCAG